>JAKSUS010000150.1 GCA_024408745.1 Candidatus Gastranaerophilales bacterium
TGAAAAAATTATACTGTTATTATTTTATATCGGCAAATTATTCAAAAAGTTTAATGATTTTGAGTAAAATTTACAAAAATTTACATAATTTTTACGATTTTTTTATTATTTGTATAATTTGTGCAAAAAATTATTTTATAGGACACAAAAACATTAAGTTATATTAAAAATGGAAATAAATCATTTCATTATATAAAAAATCAACTATTTTTATAAAAAAATATATGTATATTCATGAAACAACATAATAATTGTCCATTAAATTAAATAAACAATATATTTTTTAGGCTATTATTGACTATTGGAAATATTTTAAAAACATATAAAATAACAAATTTTTCCATTCATCTATTTTAAAACAAACATATACTTGTTATGATAAATATTAGGACGTTTTTAAGGAATTAGATGACAGTTAAGTTAACATTAAATACAAATAATAATTTTTATAATTCAAGACAGAGGGAAGGAACCGGCAAACGCAATACAAGTTTTAAAGGTATTGGCGATTGTGTTACAAATGCCTTAATTGCAAGTGACAAAGCGCCTATGATTGGGGTTTCTATTATCGATTTAACTTCAATGATATTCCCAAGAACCATTGTTGATGCGACAAGAAACGGTTTCGCCGCAACCGAAACTTTTTTGAGGGAATCTGCCGGATTAATAATTAACTGTTTAATTCCAAGTTTTGTTGTTTTGGGAATGGCTAAACTATTGCAACCGTTTATCATGGGTAAGGATTTTTCAAAATATAATCCGTTTAAATTTTGGGCTAACCAAAACAGTAACAATCTTTTAACAAGTGCCTGGTTAGGTACAAATTCAAAAGGAAATGCAGACGACAGAATGAAAGCATTTGTTTCTTCTGTTTTAGATAATATAGAAGGTCTTGCAGGTAAGAATGACTGGAGAAAAATTTCTGAACTTTCAAATAAAGAAGAAATATATAACAGTATTAAAACTGCAATATTAAACAATGACGAAAAAGCGGTAAAACAAGCAGCAGATACTTTGATTGAAACTCTTGGTGCTTCGCGAAATATAAGATTGGTTAAAGGACATACTCTTATTCCGATGGAAGGAATAAAAGAAATTGTCCTTAATAATGATAACAAATTAAAAGATTTAATTGTTGAAATGAAAGATTTAGGTCATACTTTCTCTAAGATGTCCGATACATCAGTTAAAAACTTTAGCAAAAAACTTACAACTTTGGTAAAAGCAAAGAGTTTTGCAGGATTAGCGGTAATTGTTGCTATGGGAGCATCGTTCCAGTATTTTAACAGAATGTTAACAAAGTATCGCACAGGCAGTTCCGAATTTGTAGGTGAAGTTGATTATTTGCAACAACTTAAACGCAAAAAACGCCAAGAAAGAATAAATTCTCCTGAATATCAGCGCAAACTGAATTTCCATAAATTCTTAGGCGTTTTAGGAATGGGGGCTTTGGCTATATTATCATTCGGTAAAGTTCCTACTGCAAAAATGTTTCAATTTAACGGTATATTCCCAACTATGAATCAATGTCGTGCAATTAGTGCGGTTACATATTCAGGTCGTATAATTTCTTCCGCTAATGATAATGAATTAAAAGAAACAGCATTTAGAGATACATGCACATTTATTAATTTATATTATTTAGGCGATTATGTAAGTAAACTTTTTGCAACTTGCAAAGAAAAATTCGGAGGAATGAAAGGACAATTATTAAACGAAACTTGTGCACTTCCTCAAAATGCCAATGCATTCCAGAAATTCTGGCATTGGTTCAGACATACGGAATTAAAAGGTTTCGAAGAAATCGCAAAAAATAATAAACTTGCAAAAAATAACAGAGCCTATGCACAAGCAGCAGGTTTGTTGTATTCTTGTATTGTATTAGGTTTAATTGTTCCTTTATACAACAAGCACAGAACCAATAAAATAGGTAAATTAAAAGCACAAAAACAGGTCGAACAAAACGAAAAACAAATTAACATTAAAGAACTTGATGAAAAAAAAATATTTACAGCTTTTTGTAAATAATGAATATTGAGGCAAAAATTTGAACATTACACAAATAAACAACAGTCAGGAAAACAATCAATATAAACCGTCATTTAAGAATGGACAACTTATGAGTAACATTTTTATGGCTGTTGATAAGCATGTTATTTTAGGTGTATCTGCTATTGATTTAGGTTCAATGGTTATTCCTCGTACGACAATCGACTTTACAAGAAACAAGCAAGCGGGAATTGAAACGGCCTTCAGAGAAAGTTCTTCAACTGCAACACATGCTGCAATTGGTGTTGCCGGACTTGGTGCTGCATCTTTACTTGCGTTAATGTTAAGGTGCAAAAATTATGGTGTTGATTTTAAAAAGATTACTGCAAATGCCGATAACTTAGAAGGCATGGCAAAAGTATTCAAGAGTGTTATTGATGAAAACAAAAATATTTCAGATAAAGATGAACTTGCGAAGAAATTTTTGGATAAAATTTTTGAAGACGTTAAAGGCTTATCAGGAAATTCTGAACTTCAGGACGGTAAACCTATTTGGAGTGCTTTAAAACAAGAAAGTCAAAACATAGCAGGTGAAACTATTAATACTAAAAACAACATTGTTGAAATACTTTTGAATGAGCAAAAGAATAATAAATCATTCAGAATTCCGGCAGCAGCCTTGGACAGACTTCAGGTATATTTAAATATGGATATACCGTCAACTCAAATGTTAAAGGTAAAATTAGCCGATAAAGTGGTGACAACTGAAGGTGTTCATCTTCTTGAAGATGCTTATTCTTTAACAAAATCATTTACACAAGATAAGGTTTTAAAATCGTTTAAAGAAGCAACTGATGTATCGAAAGTTAATTTTGTACAAGATTTAAAAAAATTGAGTTTAAGAAAAACTGTTTTAGGGTTAGCTGCAATTTGTGCTGTTGCTTTGTCTATGCAAACCTTTAACAGACATATGACGAAGAAAAGGACAGGTCTTGACGGTTTCGTCGGTGATCCTAACTATGGCAGAAACCACCATGAAGATTGCCATAAAGAACACAATGTTAATAAAGATGGTTTGTTTGTTCCTTTGAAAATACTTTCTATGTTGGCGATGGGTTTCTTTATATATAAAACAATTAATGCTTCATCTTTAAAAGATTTAGCATCAAAATTACAATTTAAAGGAAATTTGCCTACAATGAATCAAATAAAACTTGTTTATGGTTCAACAATCTTAGGCAGACTATTTGCTGCTAAGGATAAAAACGAATTAAGAGAAAGTACTTTCAGAGATTTCTTAGGATATACAAACTTCCTGGTATTAGGGGCTTTAGTTACAAAATGCTTTGTTAACTGGAAAGATAAATCATTAATTAACTATGAGGCAACAGGGGATAAAAAAGGCATAAAATCATTATTTAACTGGTTACAAAATTCTACC
>JAKSUS010000151.1 GCA_024408745.1 Candidatus Gastranaerophilales bacterium
TATCGTTGAAGTAGTTATGGCGTTTGAAGAATAAGTCGGTATCGAAATTCCTGATGATGAAGCTGAAAAAATTCAAACAGTTAAAGATGCTATTGAATATATCGAAAATCATTCATAGTTAAGGAAAGTTATGAACAATAAATCAAACAGAATTGTTGTAACAGGATTAGGCACCGTAACTCCGTATGGGGTCGGTGTCAAATCTTTTTGGGAAGGGATTAAAAACGGAAAAAGTTGTATCTCGGATAAGACAACTTTATATGACAGAGAAAATAATCCGATAAAAATTTGCGGTCAATATTTAGATTTTGACCCAACTTTATATCTTGACCCTAAAGAAGCAAAAAGGTTAGACAGATACATACAATTTGCACTTATTGCCTCTGATGAAGCGGTTAAAGATGCAGGTATTACCGCTGAAAATACCGATTCTTATCGTTTTGGCGTTATAGTCGGAAGCGGCTCCGGCGGTTTAATGACTATGCAAAACAGCGAAAAAGATATGCTCTTTAAAGGACCTGCAAGATGCACACCGTTTACAGTTCCAATGATGATTGTAAATATGGCTGCAGGTATGATTGGCATAAGACATCAGGCAAAAGGTAAAAACTTTGCAACAGTCAGCGCCTGCGCAACGGGCGGTCATTCAATAGGTGAAGCGGCAAGAACAATTTTATACGGTGATGCTGATGTTATGATTGCAGGCGGAAGCGAAGCCGCTATTTGCGATATAGGAATGGGAGCTTTCTGTGCAGCAAGAACATTATCAAAAAATACAGATAACCCCGAAAAAGCAAGTCGACCATTTGACAAAGACAGAAACGGTTTTATTATGTCAGAAGGTGCAGGACTTTTAGTTTTAGAAAGTTTAGAACACGCTCAAAAAAGAGGAGCAAAGATTTATGCCGAATTAATCGGTTACGGTACAAGTTGCGATGCTTATAATATGGTTGCCCCTGAACCTATGGGTGAAGGTGCTGCAAAAACAATGATGAATGCCCTTAATGATGCAGGCATAAAACCTGAAGATGTTGATTATATCAATACACATGGAACAAGCACCTGCGTAGGTGATGTTGCCGAAATTAAAGGAATATTAAAAGTATTTGGTGATTATGCTTTAAGCGGAAAACTTGCAATAAGTTCAACAAAAAGTATGCATGGGCACGCATTAGGTGCGGCAGGCGGTATAGAAGCCGTTGCTTGTGTTGAAGCTATGCAAAACAATATTGTTCCTCCAACCATAAATTTGGATAATCTTGATGAAGAAATTCCGAAAGAATTAAATTTAGTTCCGCATAAAGCACAAAATAAAGAATTAAATATTGTTATGTCTAATTCATTCGGTTTTGGCGGTCAAAATGTTTCTTTAATATTTAAAAAATTTAATTAATTTTTCGTTTGATTAAATTTTCAAGTTTATCTAAAATTTTATCTTCAAAATTTATACCAAATATCTGATTAACTTCTTTAATGAAGAAGCAGGGACTTGTTACGTTAATTTCAATAACTTTTCCGTTAATTACATCCAAACCTGCAATATATAAGCCTTCTTCTTCCATCTTAGGTTTAATATATTCTGCAATTTTTCTTTCTTCGGGAGTGATTTCACCTTTTTTAAAAAATTCGTCCGAATGAGTATTAAATTTAAAATCGTCTTCGCCATGAATTTTGCCGACACATTCTTCAAAAATTTCACCGTCAATATACACAAGTCTTTTATCACCCTGTTTAATATCAGGCAAAAATTCCTGCACCATAACCATTGTTTTTCCTGAATTAGTCGCCATATCAATTATTGTATGAATATTTTTGTCTTTATCGTTCAAATAAAATACACCTTTACTAAAACAACAATTTAAAGGCTTTATGATTATTTCTTTTTTCTCATATAAAAATTCTCTGATTAATTTATCATCAGCAGTAACAATATTTTGGGGAATAATCTTCGGAAAATTATTTATAAAAAGTTTTTCATTTGCATTTCGCAAACTTTGAGGTGAATTTAAAACCAAAGTTTTTTTATCTAAATAATCCAAAACATAAGTCGCATTAATAAAATCATTATCAACCGGCGGATCAGGTCTGAAAAAAATAACGTCATAGTTATTTAGATTTGTTTTTTCATAATTTTCTGCTTTTATTAAATCATTATTCACAAAATTTGTTTTATAAGTTAATCCCATAGGAATATTAAAATCCAGATATAATTTATCTTTTGTAACTATATCTACGCAATAGCCTCTTTTTATAAAACCTGCAATTAACCAAAATGATGTAACAAGTTTATTAAATTCAAAATATTTAAACTCTAAATTATCTATGACGAATAAAATATTCATTATTATTTCCTCCGATTACGAAATAATCTTAGCATAACAAAAGTTCAAATGTAAGTTAGTCATTCTACCCGTATATTATATGAATATTTGTATTTTATTTAGTTAATGTTATTATTAAAATACAAGTTAAAGAAGGGATAATATGTTATTAGCAATTGATGCAGGTAATACTTCAATATCATTCGGAGTTTTTGACGGAAAAGAATTAATACAAAAATTTAATCTTGCGAGTGATAAAAAACGTTCTGTTGATGAATACGGTGTTTTGATAACTTCTATTCTTCAACAAAATAATATAGATAAAAATGTTATAGAAGATGTCATTTTAGCAAGTGTTGTGCCGACTTTAACAGATACTTTAAAATATGCAATTAAAAATTATTTGGACAAAGATATTATAAAAGTTAATACCAAAATCAATACAGGTTTAACTTATAAACTTGATAACCCGAAAGAATTAGGCGCTGACAGAATTGCAAATGCAAGAGCAGCAGTTGAAATTGCAAAAAACAAACCTTCAATTGTCGTTGATTTTGGTACTGCAACAAATTTTGATGTTGTTTCAAAGAACAAAGAGTTTTTAGGCGGTGCAATTGCTGCAGGAATAAATATTTCGGCTTTGGCCTTGAGTAATTATACTTCTCTTTTACCTAAAATAAGAGTAGAAGAACCACCCCAAACAATCGGCAAAAACACTATTGATTGTATTTTGTCGGGCATAATTATAGGTCATGCAAAAATGATTGACGGTATGATTGAAAATATTGAAAAAGAATTAGGCGAAAAAGCCATTATCATTGCAACCGGTGGTTATAATGATATTGTAAAACATTCTATGAAAAGAGAATTTGATTTTATTGAACCTGATTTAACACTAACAGGATTAAGATTAATTTACGAAAGTTTATAAATAACTTGGTATTTTCAGATTGGCATGCTTTTTTCCATGTCATGCTGAACTTGTTTCAGCATTTTTTTCAATTTTT
>JAKSUS010000152.1 GCA_024408745.1 Candidatus Gastranaerophilales bacterium
GGTTTATTAAGTTCTTATGCATATTTAAAATACGCAAAAAATGCTAATACCCAACAAAAAGAAAACACTCCAAAAGAAGTTCAAATTCCAACGACGAATTTGTTTGATATTAATAATTTTACAAAACAAAAAATATAATTATTTATTTTGTAATATAATAAAATATGTACAAACAGGGAGTAGTTATCATGCGTATAAATAACAACAAGCAGGTAAATAGCTTTTCTGCAATTTATCATCCGCCAACACCGGGCGAAATAGAAGCCGCTAAAAGGAAAAAGGAACTTGATGAAATTGCTTATAAAAATGAAAGAAAACTTGCAAAATTGCCGGAAACTGAGTTTAAGCAAACACCTGATAGTGTTGAACTTTTAGGGAAATGCAGACCTAAAGTCAGAAAAGAAGCTTTTAATTATATTATATCTAATTTAGAAGAAAAATATGGAGCTGATTCTCAATTAGTCAAAGCATTATCTATTATTAAATTAGAATTAGACAGATTGGAAAATAAAGTTGCTAATCATCACCATACTGATTACAGACATATGTTAATCGGTTAATTTGAATAAGTTTTTTGGATTTTATACAATTCTAGCGTATTACTCATAAGCATTGCTATTGTCATAGGACCTACTCCTTTTGGAACAGGTGTAATAAATGATGTTAAATCTTTTACATCTTCAAAATCAAAATCACCTGAAAGCTTGCCGTTTTCATCACGACTGATGCCGACATCAATAACAACTGCATTATTTTTTACAAATTCATGTGTAAAAAATTTAGGTTTACCTATTGCACCGATTAAAATGTCTGCCGATTTGCATATTTCTTTTAAATTTTGAGTTTTTGAATGGCATAAAGTTACGGTTGCATTTAGATTTGTAAGCATAACCGCTAAAGGTTTCCCTACAATATTTGAACGTCCGACAACTACAACATTCTTGCCTTCAATTGTAATATTATATTCATCTAAAATTTTAATTATTCCTAATGGTGTACATGGTTTTGCGAAAGGATTTTGATTAGACAACAATTTGCCTGCATTGTACGGATGAAAACCGTCAACATCTTTATTGGGAGGTATCTTTTCAATTATCCTTTGTGCGTCAATATGTTTAGGCAAAGGTAATTGAACCAAAATTGCATTTATACCGTTATCCTTTGCAAGTCTTTCAACTTCTTTTTCCAAATCATTTTGCGAAATATTTTCGTCTAATTCAACTATTTGCGATTTTATACCTAATTCCAACGCTTTTTTATTTTTATTTCTTACATAAATTTGGCTTGCAGGATTATTTTCGACAATGACAACCGCTAAAGAAGGAGTATAATTATTTTCTATAATCTCTTCTTTTAAATTTTTTAAAATCTTTTCTGATAAATTTTTTCCATCTATTATTGTTGTCATTTTTTACTCCATAATCGGCAAATTTAATCTCAAAATCGTATCATTAACTGCTTTATTCACAACTTTTGAAATCTTTTGAACTCCGTTCAACTCTAAAGTTTCATCATAAGGAATATCATTTAATTTAACCGAAATATTCTCTGGGATATTATCTTTTATTTTGTTTAAAACTAAGCCTAATTGACCTTCTGCCGCATATTTTTCCGATGCTTCCATAATTCTTGTTGCAACGGCTATTGATTCGTCAGTCGGATTCGCAACAACAATAGTTGTATCAATCGGGTAATCGACAAGTTGAATTAAATATTTTAAATCATATTCACAGTCAAAAATAACAAAATCATATCTGTCATAAAGTTTAGTCAAAGCATTTGCGATTTCAAATGTTATCGGGCATCTGCAATCTTTAGACGGTGAGAGCCAGGTGACTAAAAGGTCTGTGTTTTCTTCAAAATTATATCCTCCATTGCCCATTCAACATATTCCTGTCTTGTCATTTTGCTTGGGATACCTGTTTTATATTCGTGTTTTCCGCTTCTGATACCGTAAACAGTTTCTCTGACTTCTTTTCCAAAAGTAAAACCAAATTCTGTTGTTAAATCATTGTCAACAACCAAAAAACTTTTTTCCGGATATTTCAATCTTAAATTATAAAGCATTGATTTTGCGATTGTTGTTTTTCCGTTCCCGCTTTTGCCTGTGATTGCAATGGTTGTAGTCATTTAAACAACCTCCTTTGAGTATTTGTCTTTTAAAGCCTTTGAAACTTCTTTTAAATAGTTCATTGCTTTTATTGCGCTTTCTATACTTAAACTGCCGGCTCCGCAAGACGGAGTAATGATACTTGAATCTAAAATCTTTCTTTCATCCAGACCTTTTGAGGTTAAAAGTTTTATAGAATTTTCAAATAGTTCAACGAGTTTACCTGAATTTGTACTCTCTAACGCATCAACATCAAGTGTAGGAACAATTCCCCAGGCAATTATTCCGTCATTTGATAAAAATTCCTCAATTTCTTTTGAATAAAGTGAGAAATTTTCCGCATAGAAAAACGCATCAAAATTTATTATATCTAAATTTGTTTTTAAAACCACACTCCAGTCGGCTTTCCCGCAACAGTGCATTCCGACTAAGATATTGAATTGGTGCAGAACATCAACAATTTGATTAATAACATTTTGAACATCTTCTGTGCTGACAGTTAAAAATGCAGATGTTCCAAGTTGCGACATGGTAGGTTCATCTAAAAATATAATGTTCTTTGATTTAGGTGAAACTTTTCTAAATTCGTTAACTTGCCATAAAGCCTTTAGCGTAAGCACTTTTACAATTACATCTCTGTATGTTTCATCGTAAAAAACGCATCTTTTTTCTGTATCTAAAGTGCTCGTTCCGAAAGTAAAAGGCCCGATGACTTGTCCTTTTACGTATTCAGGTTGAGTTTGTTTTAATTTTTCTAAAAAATAAGGAAAAGCTGCTGAATAATTTTTTGAAATTACATATTTTTGCAAAATTTCATCATTTAAAGTATCGGAAGAAATAACTTCTTCGTAATCCGTAAAAAGTTCTTCAATTCCCGCAAAATACTCATCACTTTCTAAATCAGCATATCTTTTATTTGTTGTTTCGTTCATTTTTATACCGGCAAAATTTTCCGTATACTGAATTAACATATCCTCATCAGGACTGACTTTTGATAACTGAGGGCAAAGCGGTGCATCAGCAATTGTATCAAAAATCAAATCAACGGCATCTTTTGGGTTGTTATTCGGTAAACTTCCTATTGCGGTTGCTAAAAAATTCAAATCGTGTTTCACTAATACCTCTATATTTCTCTGATATAAAAATTTTACCATTAGCACAGTTTTTGAACAATTATGTAAACTATTTACATATTATTTTATTCACTTATTTT
>JAKSUS010000153.1 GCA_024408745.1 Candidatus Gastranaerophilales bacterium
TTTACGACTAAAGTCGTACAAATTTTGCCATTTTATCCAATATTGGATAATTTTTAAAAAAAATTTTTGAAAAATTTTTCAAAAAAAGGCATGCCCGAGCATGGAAAAATTAATTTAACAATAAACTCAAATTAGAGGATTTTGTATTCCCTCGTTTTAAGGATACAAACTGAGTTAAAGCATTATGTGATGAAGTTGTATCACCTGCTTTGTTAAACATCTTAGCCTGATAATAATAAACCATATAGTTTTTTTTATCTTTGTTTAAGGCTTTGGCAAAATCATTTTTAGCTTCGTTATAACGTCCCAAATCAGTATAAATTCTTCCTCTGGTTGAATAATCAATACTGTTATCGGAATATAACGAAATCGCCTTATTTATATATGTTAAAGCATTGTCTAAATCATAATTTTTATAAGCGGTGTATGCTTTTTGCGTATAAAGTTTAAAATTATAAGTTGAGTTTAACGGTTTCAAAATGTTATTTGCGCTTGCAAAATCACCTCTTACAAAATAAATTTTAGCCAAAGTCCTCAAAGCATAATAATTTTCATTATCTTTTTTTGCAATATCAAGAAGAGTATTTGCATTTTGAGGTTGATAAAGTTCCAAATCTCTGCGGATTTTTGCAATTACCTTATTGTTTATTGCCGGAAAATATTCTGAATTGTATTTTAACGCTTCATTAAAATTAGTTTCCATATCTTTATAATTTTTTAAATATAGTTGAACAATCGCTAAATTGTTATAAATTATTGCCGATTCTTTATTGTTTTCAAGAGCAGTTTTTAAATATTTTTCCGCCAACTGATAGTCTTTTAATTCAAAGAGCGTTACGCCTAAATTATTTGCAACCTGAAAATTTTTGGGATTAGCGGATAAAAGTTGAAGATAGCTTTTTACCGCTTCTTCTTTTTTACCTGAATTTTTCAAATTGTTTATATTGTTTAGGGCTTCATCAGCAGTATTTAAATACATATCCGTAATAAAAGATAAATTCATATAATCTTCGTTCAAAAGAGAATTAATATTTCTGTAAACGACTGTGTTATCGGTATTTTTCGTTGCAACAAACAAGGAATTTATTCCGTTTGAAATATCACTCATTGTTTTTTGCAAATTCGCATTATAAAAATCAATTTTATAATTATCCAAAGCATATTTTTTACGTTGTGCATTTGTATAATAATCAAGAGCTTTATCGTAATTCCCTTCTTTTAAATAAGCATCACCTAGCCCTGCATATAAAAAAGCGCAATCAGGATAAGTAGCAAGTCCTTTTTCTAAAATTCTTATTGCAGCAGAAGTATTGTTTTTATAAATATTTCCGTAGGCTTTTGCATAAATTGCTTCTGCTGTTTCAGCCGCATGGGCAACTGTTGAAATCATAAAAAAACTAAATAAAATTAAGTAAAAAAATCGTTTCATATTTGACCAATTAATAAATTTCGTAGACAATTATTATTATAAACTAAGGAGAGCGAATAATGAAAAATATTAACAAATATGTAGAACATACTCTTTTAAAACAAGATGCTACGAAAGAAGATTTGGACAGAGTACTTTATGAAGCTAAAAAATATAATTTTTTAGGTGTTTGTATTATGCCCCCTCATGTTAAGTATGCAAAAGAATATTTAAAAGGTACTGATATAAAGGTTGTTACAGTTCTTGGATTTCCTCTTGGCACAACTTATATGCAAATAAAAGTTGCTGAAGCAATTTTGGCGGTAAAAGACGGAGCTGATGAAGTTGATATGGTTTTGAATGTTTCAGCCTTAAAAAATAAGGATTATCAAGCAGTAGGCGGTGAAATTCTGTCAGTTGTACAAAGTGTTAAGAATACCCCTGTTAAAGTTATCATAGAAACTGATTTATTAACAAAAGATGAAATAAGAATTGCAACACAACTTGTATGCAAAACAGGTGCAAAATTCGTTAAAACTTCAACAGGCTTTGTTAAAAACGGAGTAGGTGCAAAAGTTGAAGATGTAAAATTGATGTATGAAATTGCAAGTAAATATAATGTTGGAGTTAAGGCATCAGGCGGTATAAAAACTTATCAGGATGCAGTAAAATTAATTGAAGCAGGTGCAACAAGACTCGGTACAAGTTCCGGTGTTGCAATTGTTGAAGGAGCAAATTTTGGAATATAATTATGCGGGTGCATTACATATTCATTCTACCTATTCTGACGGTACGAGAGATATTGATTATATAATTTCTCAGGCGCAAAAAGCAGGTTTAAAATGGATAATCATAACTGATCATAATGATTTAAGTAGCCTTAAACATGAGGGCTTTTATAAAGGATTGTGCGTAATTGCGGGAACAGAAATTACTCCCTTAACCGAAAATCATTTACTCTCTTTTGGAGTTCATGAGGTTATTAATGAAGATTTGGGTGCAAGAAATTGCATTGATGAAGTTCATAAACAAGGCGGTATTTGTTTCCCTGCACATCCTGACGAAAGTATTTTCAGAAAAAATAAACAAAAAGCATTACGTTGGAACGATTGGAGCATTGATACCTTTGACGGACTTGAAATTTGGAATTATTTAACCGATTGGACCGATAGTTACTCAATTGAAAACAGACAATTCAGACAATATTTTTCACGTCATAAAATGGCAAAAGGTCCTACAAAAAATGTTCTTGCATGGTGGGACAGACTTAATTTGTCAAAAGATAATATTGTCCCTGCAATTGCAGGTCTTGATGCACATTGTTTTAATATTAAACTTCATCATATTAATTTTAAAATTTCAGATTATTACGACTTTTTTAGTTCGGTAAATAATATTGTTTCTCTTGATGAACCGTTGAGTAAAACGTTTGGTATTGCAAAGCAACAAATTCTTAATGCTTTAAAATCAGGTAATAATATTATTTTAAATAAAAGAATCTGTAATAATACAAATGTTGAATTTGCTTTTATTGATAAAGATAATAAATATTATTCCGGCGAAACTGCAATTTTAGGCAATTATTCTTATTTGAATGTTAAAATTCCTAAAAAAGCAACAATAAGATTAATTCATAACGGTGTTTTGGTATACGAAACAGAAGGTAAAATTTTAAAATATGATATGCTCGATTTAGGAAAATATCGACTTGAAGTTTATTATAACAGCCGACCTTATATTTTCTCTAATCCTATAAAAATTGTTAAGGAATAAAATAGTTATTTTGCAACCTTTATATGTATCGGTGGCGGTTGAATATATAAGGCTTTTAAATTTTGCCATTCACAATATTCTCCTGCGTTATATTTATTTTCTGCTATAACAATTAAAGTT
>JAKSUS010000154.1 GCA_024408745.1 Candidatus Gastranaerophilales bacterium
TTATAAAGTCGAACCTTCTGAAATAAAAGGCGCATTGAGAACAAAAGAAATCGTTACTCCGAGAAATGTTGTTGTTTATTTGACAAGAGAATTATTGGGAATGAGTTTCCCTAATATCGGAAGTGTTTTAGGTAACAGAAAGCATGCAACGGTTATGTATTCTTATGATCAAATTAATAAACAAAAAGAAACGGACTTTAATTTGGGTAAAGAAATAAAAGGTTTAACGGATAAAATCAAACTTGAATATATGTGTTAAATATAAAATTATCTCCAAGTTCAAATACATGTTAGACAATAAACCAGATTAATCCATATATAATTATGCAAATAATTCTTGAATAATTTTTATTAACCCTAAAACTAATACAACACTCAACAATATATTTAAAGTCTTAGCGGACAATTTTCTGCTTACTTTTACACCGATTTTTGAACCCAATAAACTCGCCACAAATGCAATAGGAATAATATATAATGTTATATGCCCCAATATGAATTTACTTGAAAATGCAAAAAACGCATGGCACAAAACAAGAATAGTTATGGTCGGCAAGAGTTCTTTTGTATCTTTTCCCATAAAACATTTTAATGCAGTTACAAATAAAACCGCTCCGCCAATTCCTATTGAAGAACTTATTGCTCCAATAAAAGCAAAAATCAAATACAAAACAAATGATAACTTTTTTTGCTTCAAATCACAGTATATTTCGCCATTAATAAGATAAAGCGACATCAAACTTACACAAATATAAATGCCTAAAATTATATATTTAGGCGCGAAATCAGCTAAATAAGCACCGGAAACAGTACCTATGATAATGGAAATAATTAGAGGTAATATAGTTTTTAGCGGTAAGAATTTTTCTTTTCGCCTGTAAAACGCAGTTACCGAACTGTTTATAAATACACACGTCGCACTAACTCCTATAACTTCTGCCAAAGAAAAAGTTATTCCAAATAAAGGAAGAATTGCCAAAAACAAAGGGACAATAACTATTCCGCCACCAACACTTAAAAGTCCTGTTAAAAACCCCGAAATCGTACAAATTAAAAATATTACAATATATTCCATAATGCTTTTTTATTAACTCTTACTCAATTATAAATTTATATTATTTTCTTTTGCAAAATTAAAGATATCTTCTAATTTTTTCTTTAAAAACATTGATAAATCGGAATTTTGCAATTTTTCAACAGCATCCTGAGATGCCAATAAGTATTTATACAACAAAGAAATATTATCATTTTTAACAGCAGGATTTACAGTTATTTGTTTTAATAAAATATCATAACCTATTATACCAATCATTGCCGTTATATAAGTGTAGCCGTTTATTTCGGCAAGCTGCGAGCTTTCTGCCAAATTAATTTTTGCAATATCATAATCACCTCTTAATCCGTATATTTGCGCAATTTTGAGTTTTAATAAGGCAGTAAAGAAAATATTATTTGTATTTGATTTTTCCGCTACATCAAGAGCCTTTTCCGCAACTTTAATTGCTTCTTCGTAATTTTCTTTATATATTGCAATTTCACAATACATAAACCAATTTAGCAAAGCGCCTAATGTCCACTGATTGTTAGAGCATCTGTAGAATAAATCATAAGCAAGATTTTCTGCTTCTTCCGCATGTCCTTCCCTAAGTGCGATCTTAACAAGCAATCCTCTTATAACAGGATCAAGAGCATACATTTTTACATTTTGACAGAAATTAGCAAGCATTACTAAATCATTTGTTATGTCAGAATATTCACCTCTAAAATATGCTGAAACAGTTTTTAAAATTAACCACAAAAGAGTATTTATTGTTGCATCTTTTGATGAAGGAATACTCTCTTTTGTTGAATTTAATATATTTTGAATTTCATCATTTTCACCCTGCAATAATTTTATTACTCCGTTTGCAAGTTGTGCTTTTATGGTAAATTCAGTATCAACAGCATCGTGAGCTTTTTTAAATAATTGTTCGGAAGTTTCCGTTGCTTTAGCTGAACCCTGCAAAGCATAAGCAAGAGTTAGTATATATAAACTGTTAAGTTCTATATATTGCATATTATTGTGAGAAAGTGTTGTTATTTCTTTTGTCTTGTCACTAAAATACAATTCTAAAACAGGTAATATATTATTTTTAATAATATTAATAACTTCTTCATATCTTCCTAATTGTAATATTGAGTTTATTTTTGAATAATATAAAAGCATTCCGGCAATTTGATTTGCCTCAGCATCAATTTTTTCTAAGGCTCTGTCCACACATTCAACAGCAGCAAGATAATTACCGCTTTCTTCAAACGCAACACTCATAATACCTAAAATATCAAGAGTTTTTGCCTCATCAATATCTTTATAATAATCATATAACTCATCTCCGAATTTTATTGCTTGATCCGGGAAAGTTTTATATGTAATATTAAATAATTCTTCTTTTATTGCTAATGCTATCTCGTCTTTATTTTCTAATGTTGATAATTCAACTGCTTCTAACAATAAAGTTTTATGATAAACATAAGAATAATCATCACCAATAATATATGCTTCTTTAGCAGCCTGATCTATCTTATTTATTATTTCATATTTAGGAACATTTATACTCAATAAATTATCAACAACACTTGCCATATCAGGTGCAGTTAGTTGGCAAAGCGTATCCATACAAGCAACAACGCCGTTTCTTATATTATCTTCACTCAGTTGTAAATTCCTGACCGTTTCCCATAATAATCTGTTTTTAAAAATATAATTATAAGAATCAACAGGAGCTATAAAACTGTTTACCGATAAAAATCTTATAATACCCTGAAACTCATCATTATCTATATTTAAAACATTCTGAATAACGGCAGGTAAAAATTTAAAACCTAAAATACTTGCATAATATAAAGTTCTAAAAGCATTTGGATTTGAATTTGAAATATTTGTTAATCTTAATTGTATAAGCTCCTGAACTGTTTTGGGGAAATTAAAATGATTTACTTCTGGAGAAACTATTATCGGATTACTATTATCATCAGTAAATCGAATAAGTCCTAACTGTAATAACGAATATAAAAATTCTTCAATAAATACAGGTAAATTTTTCGAATATTCATAAATATGATTTAAAATATTCGCACCTAATTCTTCTCTTACTCCGATTGCTTTAATAATGAAATGTTTTTCTTAACATTATATCTTTTAATAGGATAGTCTATTGGCTCGTCGAAATCAGATTGCGTTGTTTTTAAGGATACCATTGATTTAGTTTTAAAGCTAGAGTTTATGGGCTTTAAATCTGATCTTCCT
>JAKSUS010000155.1 GCA_024408745.1 Candidatus Gastranaerophilales bacterium
ATAACTTGTCGCCTTATTTCTGTAGAAATAGCTTTTACTCTTTTACTTGATGTATCTGTTTCCAAAAACACCAAAGCCTCAATAAGAGGAACACCTGCTTTAATCAAAGTTTGAAGCGTTACCGTAAAATCAATTTTTTCACGCATACTTAATTTTTTTAAAGCAAATTTTTTTCTCGCCTCAATATTCTTTTTCTTAATATCATCTCTTGTTTCTGTTTCATTAGGTGTAAGTACCCTTGTCGGCAAAAGTCCGAGTTGCATAATAGCACTTCTCGCTTCTCTTTCGTTGAGTGCTTCAACTTTACCTTCAACTTTGGTACCGTCTTTTTTAATTGCATAATATTTATATGTAATCATTTAAAAATACCTTTATTCCGTAACTACACCTAGTACACGAATAAATTCGCTAATTGGGGTTTCACCGTTTAATATATGTTCTAAACAGTATTGTTGCAAAGTTTTCATTCCACAACTTACTGCAACTTCTTCAATATCTATATCTGATGCAGATTGTGAAATTAATTTCCTTATTTCTTTATTTATCGGCATCAACTCAAACAAGCCTAAACGACCTATATAACCTGTATATTGACATTGTGCACAACCTGTGGGTTTATATAAATCTCTTTCCATAAATGCTTTAATATCTTCAGGGTTTAATAAAATATGTTTTAATTCTTCTTCAGTTGCACGATATTTTTCTTTGCAATAAGGACATAATCTTCTGACAAGTCTTTGTGCAATTACACCTGCTAAAGATGACGCAATCAAATAATTAGGTGCACCCATTTGCATCAACCTTGATACAGTAGCTGCAGCACTATTTGTGTGAATTGTACTTAATACCAAGTGACCTGTTAAAGCTGCTGCAATAGCGGCTTCAATAGTTTCAAAGTCACGGATTTCACCGACTAATATAATATCAGGGTCTTGTCTTAATATTGCTCTTAAACAGTTTGCAAATGTAATATCCGCTTTGGGGTTTACCTGAATTTGGTTAATACCTTCCAACCTGATTTCTATCGGGTCTTCAATCGTTGTAATATTAACATCTTCATTATTCAAACTGTTCAGAATTGAATACAAAGTTGTTGTTTTACCACTACCTGTAGGACCTGCTGCAAGAATAATACCGTATGGAATTTTAATCATTCTTTCCAGCTTTTTAATATCTTCTTCATAAGCACCTAAAAGAGTAATAGCTTTATCTTCACCCGACAAATTAACCGCAGGTTGCAAAATTCTTATAACCATTTTTTCTTTTGTGCCGACAGGAATTGTGTTAATACGGCAATCGTACGTCTTAATTTTATGCTTAATTGAAAAACCACCGTCTTGTGCACGTCTGTGTTCTGCAATATTCATTTTGGCAAGAACTTTAAAACGTGAAATAATACTTGCTTCCAAATTAGACGGGATTTCAACTACTTTCCTCAAAATACCGTCAATTCTGTACCTTACAACATAGTTATTAAATCTTGGTTCAATATGAATATCGCTGGCTTTAATATCAATTGCATCAGTTACAATTTGGTTTGTGAATTTAGAAATTGAACTCTCATCATTTACAATATCTTTTTCAACTCTTTCTGCCAAAGTTTCTTCAACTTCAATGTTGTTTTCTGAAGAAATATGTTGGAAAAGTTTCGCTTTTCTGTCAGCTTCTTTTAAAAATGCTTTAACTGAACGGTCAAATTCATAATATGTAACTAATCTCGGTTCAGGTTTTAAACCGGTTAAAAATACGATATCGTTTAAGATTTTTTTATCGGTCGGATTAACCATACCGACAACAACAGTTTTGCCGTCAGAACTAATTGGAACGACTTTATTTTCTTCCATAAATTCACGCGGGAACATCTTAAATAATGCATCAGAAAATTTAAGTTGTTTTTCACTGACCGATTCAACGCCTTGTTGTTCAGACAACGCCTCTTTCAGGTGATCAACAGTTAATAAGTTCATCTTAACCAAAGTTGAACCAATCGGTTCATTTTTTTCTTTACTTTGTTCAAACGCTTTATTCAACTGTTCTTCTGTTACATAACCTTTTTCAACAAGAATATCACCGATTTTCTTCTTACTAACAGAAGCTTTTTGTTGCTTTGAAACCGGCTGAACAGGTGTTACTACTGCAGGTTTGTCTTGCGAAAGAGCAAATTCAACAAGTTGATTATATTGCTCTTCAGGAAGAGGAATAAATTTCATTGTTGAAGAAAAATTCTGTTTAATTAAATTTTCTATTTCAGGTGTATGAGATAAACCCGCAACAAATAACACTCCGTTCTGTTCGTTTACCGGAATAAATTTATGTTGTTTTAACAGATTAATATCGATTTTTTTTACTAAATTTATATTTAAAATCTTTTTTAATTTTTCTAACAATTTATTTTCCTACATTCTTTCTGTAATAGGTTCATCATCATTAAGTATTTTAGGTGTAACAATAATTATAAGTTCATTTTTGTTTGATGCTCTTGCCGAAGATCTGAATGCTACACCAATAACAGGCAGATCGCCTAAGAACGGAACCTTTGTTGAAGCTTTATCTTCTGTTTCTTGGATTAAACCTGCTATAATCAACGTTTCATTATCTTTTAATCTTACACCTTTTAATTCTAAATCACGCTCAGCAATCAGGGTCATTTTCTTTTGTTCATCATTTGAATCAACTTGGAATGAACCGTTAGGAACTGAGTATGATGGTTTTAAATCCATATAGATGTAGCCGTCAGGTGTTATTGTCGGTTTAATAGATAATTTTATACCATAATCATCAGTTTCAACGGTTTGACTGTTTACTGCAGAACTCATTGCACCGCCGGCTGATTGTTGAGTGCTGATGTTGCTGATATATTCTTGTGTAATATCAAGAGTAGATTCAACATTGTTTTTAACTAAGATTTTCGGGTTAGAAAGAACACGACCTTTACCTTGTTGCATAGCAATTGTAATTCTGTTTCTTAAACCCAAAAAGTTTTGATCTGCTAAGGTTGTTGTTGTAGTTGATTTTGAACCACTTTTTGTACCATCCCCATATGAAGATGCAGAATTGCCACTAGTAATTTCAGTACTTGAACCTGCAATATATTTACCGGTAGAATGATCAACGTTGTTGTTAAAATCTACAGAAAATACACCGCCGCTAAATCCTAAACTGAATGTGCCGGCTGTAATACCCCAACTCGGGTCAATCGTGCGAGAACCTTGTGCACTTAATTCCAATATTGCAATTTCTAAGATTGCTTGAGGTTGTTTAATATCATTTTGGGCAATAACTTCA
>JAKSUS010000156.1 GCA_024408745.1 Candidatus Gastranaerophilales bacterium
CTTTTCGGTTTAAAAGACATGCGGCAGTACAATCTTAATGCGGTTGCTTCACCTGATTTTGATAACCTTGTCTATGCTGAGGTGTATTTTTACCCTGATCCTCAGGTTACCGCATCCGCACTTTATATTATTCCTTTAGGAAGTGGTTTATCAAATAAAGAAAAGATATTAAGTGTTTCAACGGCGGATAAAACTCAGACTCCTATTGTCGAAACGGATTATGCTCATCTTTATCCTTTTAAGTTTAATACCTATACTCCGGTTGATTGGAATAAAGGTTCAAATCAAATTTTATTTAAAGAAAAATTAGGTCAAAACCGATATGAAGTTTATCTTACTAAATTATTTTTATATGATTTAAGTCAGGAAAAAATGTTTGATTTAAATCTTATAAGAGCGAAAATTATTGAATATTGGGGCGCTAAAGGCTTATATTTAGAAGATTATAAGTGGGATATTCATCCGCTTGGTTTTGCTTTAGAAAACGAAAATAATATTCTTGTAAAAGCATACGGATATTATAAAGAAGAAAGAAAATTTTTAGGTCTGTGGGCTGTAAATACACAAGGAACAAATGTAAAACTTATTTCTGAAAAAGAAACAGAAACTCCTAAAGTATCAGCAAACGGTAAATGCTTAAAATTTGTTCCAGATATGGGAGATATATTCAAAAAACAAAGGAGAATAGATGATAAAGACAGGCAAATCTATATTGAGCCAAAGTGATAAAAATAAAATATCCGATATATTGAATAACGGCGGAGTTGTCGCTTATCCTACAGATACAGTTTGGGGGTTAGGTGCCGATCCGACAAACGAAGAAGGTGTTAAAAAAATCTACGAACTGAAAAAACGTGACGGGAATAAGCCTTTAATATTAATGGCAAGTTCATTAGAATATTTAAAACCCTTTATCAAAGAATTATCGGATATTGAACTTGATGTTTTAAATAAATATCTTCCGGGAGCGTTAACTTTAATTACAAAAAAATCCGAATTAACAAAAGATTTTGTTACATCGGGATTTGATACGGTAGGGATAAGGATACCAAACCATCCTGTGTTTTGGGAAGTAGCTGACTGTTCACCATGTAAAGTTTTGGCTACAACAAGTGCAAACCTCTCTACTCAGCCTTCTTCGCTAAAAAAAGAAAATGTAATAAAATATTTTGGGAATAATGTAAATTTTGTAACAAATGACTTTGGGTACTATGCAGAAAATATAGAATCGACTATAATAAAATATGAAAATGGTTGGCATGTATTAAGAGAAGGAGTGATAAAAATTGGCTGACTTCGATTGGAAAAAACAAAAGATAGCAATTGGTTGTGACCATGCGGGATTTGATTTAAAGCAAGAAATTGTTGCATATTTAAAGAAATTAGAAATAGATTGTTATGATTTTGGTGTATTTGACAGAAGCCCTGCAGATTACCCTTCTATCGCTAAGGAAGTTGCTTTGGCAGTTGCTGACCATGAATTTGATAAAGGTATAATTATTTGCGGAAGCGGTTTGGGTGTATGTATAGTTGCCAATAAAGTTGTAGGTATTCGTGCAGTAACTTGCCATGAAACTTATTCGGCAAGAATGAGCCGTACTCATAATGATGCTAATGTTTTAACTATGGGTGCAAGAGTTATCGGAGTTGATTTGGCAAAAGATGTTGTTTTAACCTGGCTAAAAACTGAATTTGAAGGCGGTAGACACCAAGTTAGAGTATCAATGATTGAAGGAAATTAGAGAAAGAAAAGTTGTTTTATAATGGGAAAATGTAAAAGTCGTTTATTGGGGCGCTCCAAAAATTTATCATATATGTACGATATGACAAGACATCAGGCAATAGATTTTGTTGTAAATGAAATTGTTGCAAGTCCTTCAAGCCAAAAGGCTAAAAAGGTTATTTCTTTGTTTGGCTTAAAATCCGAAGAATTAACTGAAGCAGGCATGACCTACGAAAATGTTTCATCGCTTGAGCATTGTTTAACATTAAGCTAATATTTTATACTATGTTGTTAGTATAAAAGGAGATATCATGAGTTCGTTAGAAAAAGATATGCTTGAAAAATTATTG
The DNA here is from genome assembly GCA_024408745.1 of Candidatus Gastranaerophilales bacterium. Lineage (GTDB taxonomy): Bacteria > Cyanobacteriota > Vampirovibrionia > Gastranaerophilales > JAILCC01 > JAILCC01. The sequence continues at coordinate 2,074 of JAKSUS010000156.1, forward strand.
ATTTTAAAAAATGATTTTCATGTAACAGGTATAAAGGCCGAATTTGAAACCGAATATATAACTTTAAAAGAAGAATTTAAGTTAAAAGAAATTGTTGAAAAAGCAGGCTTGGAGTTTTCTGTGAAAATCGGCGGTTCTTCTTCTCTGAAAGATTTATATGAGGTAAAAACTCTTGGTGCTAATAATATAATTGCACCAATGGTTGAATCTGTGTATGCATTAAAAAAGTTTACGGATAATATTAAAATCGTTTTTTCGGAATTAGAAAGAAAACGTATTAAATTTTTTATAAATATTGAAACTATATCAGGCATTAATTCTTTGAATGAAATGTTGAAAAGCGAATACTCAAAGCATATAAACGGCTTAATATTAGGAAGAACGGATATGGTATTGTCTTTAGGTCTGGATAAAACTGCAGTTAATGATGATAAAATTTTAGATTATGCTTTAGCTATTGCTGATTTGGCAAAAAAATACAATAAAGAATTTATTATTGGCGGTGGTATTTGTCCTTTGTCATTAGCATTTTTTAACAAGTTGCCCGAAAATTCCTTGAGCAAATTTGAAACGAGAAATGTTGTCTTTGATGCACAAAAAGTCTTAAACGATAAAAATGCGGACATAGGTATTTTAAGAGCACTTCAGTTTGAGTTGTTATGGATTGTTTATAAAAGATATGACTTGGGTATTTTCTCGGTAGCTGATGATAAAAGAGCAAAAATTATTGAAGAGCGTATAAAAAATATTGCCAAAATTCCCGGTGCTATATGATAAACCGCTTTGATAATTTTATTTTTGACTTGGACGGGACTCTTGTTAATTCTTCAAAGGAAGTATTATTATGCTTTGATAAGGCATTTCAAAAAGCTAATTATCCTATTGACTATGCAAGACTCAATACTAATGTTATAGGACCACCATTGTACGACATTGTGAAATTAATAGCTCCCGAACTAAAGGATGATGTAAAAATTAATGAAATTATAAAATACTATGAAGAATTATATGATTATGATGATAATGATATAAGTTCAACTTATGATGGAGTTATTGATTTATTAAACTCATTAAAATATGAGGGTAAAAAACTTTATATAGCAACTTATAAACCAATTACTCCTACTATGAGAATTTTGAATAAGTTTAAATTAAATATGTTTGATGATATTTATACAA
>JAKSUS010000157.1 GCA_024408745.1 Candidatus Gastranaerophilales bacterium
ATAATGGCGGGGACGACGAGGCTCGAACTCGCGACCTCTTGCGTGACAGGCAAGCGCTCTAACCAAACTGAGCTACGCCCCCAAATTATTTAATTATCAAACATTATGAAAGAAGTTATATATCCCTCATTTGTTGTTTTAATTATAATTTGCTAAAAAAATAATTTCAAGTATTATTTTATTATCTTTTTATATTAAACAATTCATTGCATTTTGCAAAAATATCTTTTGCATCTTTTAAGAAAATCATATTTGGTCCGTCGCATGGTGCATTATCAGGATTTGGGTGAACTTCAAAAAATAGTGCATCAGCTCCTGCAGTTATTGCACATTTTGCAAGCATCGGTACATACTGTCTTTCCCCTGAAGTTGATGTTCCAGCTCCACCCGGCAGTTGAACGCTATGCGTTGCATCAAACATTACAGGATAACCGATTTCTCTCATAATCGGAATTGCTCTCATATCAACAACTAAATTCCCATACCCAAAGGTTGTTCCGCGCTCGGTAAAAATAATCTTATTATTACCTGAATCTAAAACTTTTTTTGCACTGTTTTTCATTTGATTAGGCGCCAAAAATTGTCCTTTTTTTATATTAACAACTTTACCTGTTTTTGCAGCAGCAACAAGTAAATCTGTTTGTCTGCATAAAAATGCGGGAATTTGCAAAACATCAGCTACTTCTGCAACAACTTTTGCCTGAGTAGTTTCATGGATATCGGTTAAAATTGGTAATTCTAATTCTGTTTTAACTTTGTTTAAAATTTCCAAACCTTTATCTAAACCAACACCACGATATGAAGTTATCGAACTTCTGTTTGCTTTATCAAATGAAGCTTTAAAAATATAAGAAATATTTAATTCACTTGTAATTTTTTTTAATTCTTCCGCAGTTTTCATTGTTATTGAAATATCATCTTCTATTGCGCAAGGGCCTCCAACAATAACTAATTTATCACCACCAAAAACAATATTTTCATTAACTTTTATTTTATTCATTATTGCTCCTTTTTAAATTAAATTTCCAAAAGTCCTTATGTAACATTGCAACGAAAGGAATTATTTCAAGTCGTCCAACAATCATGTTAAATGCAAAAATCAATTTTGTAAATGGTGATAAATCATTAATAGTTCCATGCCCCTGATAAATGAACACAGGATTGATGTTGCCTAATGAGTATGCGCTGCCCATAATTCCTATTGTTATGTTATTTTCAATCGCACAAACAATAATTGAACTGCCTATTAAAATTAAGAAATAAAATATTACAAATGCTAAAATTTGTCTTAAAATTTCATCTGATACAACTGCTTTGCCTAATTTAATTTGAGAAACAATATTAGGGTGAAGAATTTTCTCAATTTCATTTCTTAAATATTTAAATACGATAACAACTCTGACAACCTTTAAACCACCACTTGCTGAACCTGCGGAACCACCAACTAACATTAATAAAAATATCAAAATCTGAGATGCTCTTGGCCAGTTATTCATATCAGATAAAGTCGCACCGGTTGAAGTTATAATTGAAATAACCTGATAAAGTGCACTTCTTATTGAAGTAACAACATCGTATCCGCTTCTAAATATTAAAGTTAAAGTTACGAATAAACTAACAAAAATAATTAAATATATATACGTCATAAATTCTGTGCTTCTGAATAATGATTTAAAATGTTTTTGAATAAAAATTTTATACAATAAAGTGAAGTTTACACCTGCCAAAAACATAAAAATTGTACCAATCCATAAAAATCTGGTATTAAACGCACCGACATCACTAATTTGATGATAGGAAAAACCGCTTGCGGAAATTGTTGATAAAGAATTGCAAGCAGATTCAAACCAGTTCATGCCGTTAAATTTTAGCATTAAAAGTTCAATAGCCGTTAATACAAAATATATTCCCCAAAGTCCTGCCGCTGTTTGTTTAATACGTGGAGTTATCTTATCTTCCGGAGGTCCCGGGACTTCGGCAAAAAACATTTGACGACCTGCAACTGCAAACTGAGGTAAAATTGCAATAAATAAGACGATTACTCCCATACCGCCAAGCCAAGAACTAAATGAACACCAGAAATATAAAGTCTTTGAAAACATCATTTCATTTGTAACAGTAGCACCTGTTGTTGTCATTGATGCAATACCTTCAAATATTGCATCAACAGGATTAATTCCTGATAATAAAAACGGAATTCCTGCGATTAAAGAAACGACAACCCAAGCTAATGCAACTATAAACAAACCTTCTTTTTTTCTTAAATCATTAAAGTTTTGCCTTCCGCCCGCAAATTTATTAAAAACAAATGATAATAAAACAGAAATTAAACCTGCATATACAAATGGCATGACTGCATTACTTTCATGGTAATAAAGCGCAACAAATACAGGTAAAAACACCATTAATCCAAAACCTAATAATAATATGCTTAACGAAGATAATATATAATTTAATCTCATTTTTGTATAAATTCTTTTAATTTTGGTACATCAACACTTTTGGTAAATATAATCATCTTATCATTTTCTCTCAACAGAGTGTCGCCTTTCGGTATAATGATTTTATTACCTCTTTTTATAATCCCTATAACTACTTTTACTGGGAATTTTATTTCTTTTAACTGTTTATTGTAAAATTTTTCAGGCACCAATGCCTTTATAATATCAGCCTGATTTTGTTCAACTGTCAATAAAATATTTGAAGATTTCTCTAAAATTTTATTTTTTAACTCATTAATAACGGCTGTTTTTGGGGAAATTGCCACATCAACACCGACTTTTTCAAATAAATTAACGATATTTTCATCATAAACTCTTGCTATTACTCTATTTACACCTAACTGCTTTATTAAAAGCGAAGTTAAAAGATTACTTTCATCAGTACTCGTCAAATTAATTACAACATCAGAGTTTCCTATTTCTTCACTTTCTAAAAACTCTATATCATTTCCTAGTGAATTCAAGATTAATGCAGAATTTAATTTGTCTGCAAGGAATTCACACCTTTGCATATCTTTTTCAATAACTTTCACATTTAAACCGATATTTTCAAGTTTCTTAGCAAGCATAAAACCGGCATCGCCACCACCAATTATGCAAACATTCTCAATTTGATTTCCTTTTTTAAAGAAATAATTTCTCGACAGAATATTCAAAGCATTTTCCATTCCCATAAAGAATGCTTTATCATTTAATTCTAATTTTGTATGCCCACTCGGGATAAAGAGTTCATTATCTCTTGT
>JAKSUS010000158.1 GCA_024408745.1 Candidatus Gastranaerophilales bacterium
ATACTTTAGATAAAAACTCCTTCAATCTGGGACTCTGAGGATTTGCAAAGAACTGAATTATATCAATATCCATATTTGAAGTTACAAATATTTTTAAATCACATTTTAAAATTCCGTCATCAAAAAGATTTCTTAATATTTCAAGAGAAAAATTATCAATATTTTCTATATCCTCAATTTGAAGAACAGTAGAACCTTTACTTAACAATGATTTAAACAAGGTTGCGATTGCGACATAAGTGTTTTGTTTATTTTGATATAACGGATTATTTATATCACTTTCATTGATTAATATAACTGATAAAATATGATTAACCATATTGATATCAGTTATGCTTAATTTATCATTTAAAAATCCGGTAACTTTATTTTTAGTGTTTTCTATATCAATGTTAAAAACAGGAATATCAAAAAGATTTTGAAGTAAACTTTTAAAAAATGCTAACGGGCTGTTTTTTGAAACAAACGGACATTGACCTGTGAGCCAAATACGAGAATTATCTTCATCAAAGGTCATTTTCAACGCATTGAAAATATTTGATTTGCCTATTCCTGTTATTCCGTTCAAACAAACTACAAAACCTTCTTTTGCCATTTCAACTTTATTTACAAGTTCACCTACAATTTCCGTTCTATTTTTAATTAAAGGCTCTTTAGGTAATTCACTGACAATTGTTTCAGGGTCATTTTGATCTAAAAACTTATAATATTTTCCGTTTAAATTATTTTCAATTTCTTTAAATAACATTCTGTCTTTCAGGTGAACATAAACATCTTCCGAAAAAATGATGTCATCAACAACACCTAAAGCAATTGCAGAAGTTATTTCTAATTTTTGTTGAGGCTTAAATGTTCCTATAAAATATCTTACTTTATAAGAAACCTTTAACTTACTTTCAAGTAATTGAGAAACTTCATCCAAACTTGTATCTAATTGTTCCGTAAATTCAACGGCATCATTAACGGAATCTAAAAATGAAGATGAATTATCAAAACTTGCAACAAGCGTATTTTCATTTATTTTTAAAGCCTTAACGTTAGATTTTTTTGCAGTTTTTGCGAAAATCTGATAAAATTTTGCAATTACTTTTTGAGCTATTTCCTGTGATTTTATATTGTTTTTAATTGAAGAAATATTTATAAGTTCAATAGCAACGCAAGCTGATTTTGTCAAAAGAGGTGTTGCAACCGGAATATTTTTGCCATTCTCGGTAGAAAACGGTGTTGAACATTTTCGGCAAACTTTAGCTTGCGAAAAATTAACAGCCTTACATGCCGGACATGTTTTTAACAATTGCTGATTGCAACTTGAACAAGTTTTAGCACCGATATAATTATAAGAACCGCAATAAGGACACTTAAGTTGCAGTTTGAAACCGCATTCACTGCAAACTAAAGCATTATTATCGTTTTCTTTTTTACACTTCGGGCATTTCATTCTTCAATTTTACCAATTAAATTAAAATTTACAAATTAGTTATATAATTCAATAAAGTTCTCACACCTACACCGGTTGCACCTTTTTGAAATTCTCTTAAAGGTTTATTTAAGATTGAAGTACCTGCAATATCAATATGTGCCCATGGTGTATCTTTTACAAATTTTTTCAGAAATAAGGCTGCTGCTGATGTTCCGCCATATCTTGAACCCGAGTTTTTAAAATCGGCAACATCACTCTTTAAATCCTCGAAATATTCTTCATACATTGGCATTTCCCATAAATATTCACCTGAGCACTCAGCACTTATTTGCAAGTTCTCAATTAAATCCTCGTCATTACCAAGTAAACCTGATGCAACTTTTCCTAACGCAACCATGCAGGCACCCGTTAAAGTTGCTATATCAATTATTGCATCGGGCTTTAAGTTTTCGGCATAACAAAGAGCATCGGCAAGAGTTAATCTTCCTTCCGCATCAGTATTATCAACTTCAATAGTTTTACCGTTCATAGCGGTTAAAACATCACCCGGTTTGTATGAACGTGATGCAGGCATATTTTCGCAAGCAGCAACAATAGCATGTACTTCAACATTTGGTTTTAAAAGTGGTAGCACTTGCATAATTGAAATAACTGCTGCTGCACCTGCCATATCACCTTTCATTTCCAACATTGAAGAAGCCGGTTTAATATCAAGACCGCCGCTGTCAAAAGTTATACCTTTACCTATAATTGCCAAAGTGCCCTTTTTAGCACCTTCAGGCTTATAAGTCATGTGAATAAATTGTTGTTCATGTCTGCTCCCTTGTCCTACTGCAAGAAAAGCACCCATTCCCATTTCTTTTACTTCATCTCTGCCATAGACTTTTGTTTCTACACCTTCTATGTTACTTGCAATTTGTGCAAGTTTTTGTGGTGTAATAAGTTCAGCCGGTTCATTTATTAAATCTCTTGTGTTGTTTACGGCACGCGAAGTAATTATTGCTGTTTTAACACATTTAGCGAGTTCTTCATTACGTTCAATTAAATCTTTAATTTCATCATCTGTATCGGTTTTAAGGATAACAGGATTATCATTTCCCATTTGTGATAATAATAACAATTTTTCGATTTTATTATCTTTATCGTTTTTGTATTTATCAAATTTATACAAACCGATTAACGCTCCTTCAGTAATATTTTGTGCAACTATTTTTATTTCTTCGTCAATTCCGTCAATTGAAAAAGCAACCGTTTTGACGTTTTTGATACTTTGTGCTTTTTGCATAATTTTAGAAGCAAAAACTCTTACTTTGTTATAAGTCAATTCTTCTTTTTTACCTAAGCCTGCAAACATAATTGTTTTGCTTTGTATTTTATCAAAAGTCGGTATGAAAACTGCTTCATTATATTTACCCGAAAAAGAATAATTATTTTTTGCGCAATCAAATAAATCTTTGCAACATTTATGCTCAAAATTTTCACCCTCAAAAATAGGGACTATAAGCAAATCTGACTGTACTTTACAACGTTTTTCGTTTAAAACCTGAATATCCATAAAAACACCTCTCTATTCTCATTTAAAGTATAGTCCTTTTCGGTATTTATGTCCACTTTTAGTTTAAAGTTTACAGGTGAACAGGTGAAAAGTTGTTAAGGCGCTAAGGTACTAAGTTACTAAGAATTTTCTTACTGCCTTAGTGCCCTACTCTAACAACCTTAACGCGATGCTCGGAGCGCTGTTGGCTTGGGCTAATAAGGCTGCCGTGGCGTTCTGTAAGATTTGTGCTTTGACTAAGTTTGCACTCTCTGCGGCAAAGTCTG
>JAKSUS010000159.1 GCA_024408745.1 Candidatus Gastranaerophilales bacterium
AAAAGTTTTAAAGCGGAATTGTTTGAAGTTAAATCAACTGCTAAATAATTTTTGTCATTAATTTCGTTTTTTAATTTTTTTAAATCTTCTTCATTTCTTCCTGAAATAAATACATTATAACCGTTATTTGCTAAAACGGTTGCTATTGCTTTCCCGATTCCCTTTGAACTGCCTGTAATCAAAACATTTTTGCTCATAGATTAAACCTTTTAATTACAGCATTTTTATATATTCAAGGTATTCGTTTTGCATTTTAGGATTTAAGCGTTTTAATAATTCTTCTTTTGTAATGAATTTCTCATTAATTGCTATTTCTTCAATGCAGGAAATCTTTTCCCCTTTAGTTTGCTCTATTGTTTGAACGAAATTTGCTGCCTGAAGTAAACTGTCAAACGTTCCCGTATCAAGCCATGTAAAACCTCTGCCTAAAATTTCAACGGATAATTTATCTTTTTTTAAATATACCTTGTTTAAGTCGGTTATTTCTAATTCGCCTCTTGCTGAAGGCTTTAAGGTTTTAGCATAAGAAATAACATCATTATCATAAAAATATAAACCGACAACCGCATAATCAGATTTTGGACTTGAGGGCTTTTCTTCTAAAGAAATTGCTTTTTTGTGTTTATCGAATTCAACAACACCGAATTGTTTCGGGTTTTTAACGTGATATGCAAAAACTGTTGCACCTTTATTTTCCTTTGCAACATTTTTTAATTGTCCGCCAAAGCAATGACCATGGAAAATATTATCACCTAAAATCAAGGCAACCGAATCATCACCGATAAAGTTTTCTGCAATTAAAAAAGCTTCTGCTATTCCTTTAGGTTTATGTTGTATTGCATATTCAAATTTTACACCTATTTGGGAACCGTCACCCAAAAGCTTTTTAAAATTATGAATGTCTGTTGGGTTTGTAATAATTAAAATTTCTTTTATCCCTGCAAGCATCAAAGTTGAAATAGGATAATAAATCATAGGTTTGTCATAAATTGGCAAAAGTATTTTGGATATTGGTATAGACGCCGGATATAATCTTGTTCCCGCACCACCTGCTAATACAATCCCTTTCATTATTTCTCCTCTTAAGTATATTTCTCTCTTACAAACTTAATTGTCGCAAAATATTATTCTTTAGTCAATAAATTAATTTTTAACAAAATAAAATGGCCGGTCATATAGCCACCAGCCATTCCTTTGGATTTATAATTACCTGACTCATTCAGGTACATCTGTGACCTCTCCCTGCAAGCCTTGTGCCGCTAATTTATGATAACAAGGTTTACCCCTTGAGCTCATTAAACATGTTCGCTCATGTTTTTATTCTTTTCATCAGTCTTGAGGTTTACCGCAGGTAGTCCTAAAGGTCTATATTTTGAATTTTATTAATGCTTTTTTGTTATCCCACTTGTAGTAAAGTGAAAAATATGCGAAAATAATATTATTAAATCAAGAGGAAAATAATGTTTAAAAGAAAATGTAAAATAATTTTAATAAGACATGGTGCAACCATTTATAATGAACAAGGTCGCTTATATGATAGTGAAGATTATCCTCCGATAAATCAAAAAGGTAAAATTGAAATGGATAACTTGGCTCACTGGCTAAAATTTAAATGTCACCATGTTGATAAAATTTATACAAGTTCTTCGCTAAGAGCAATTCAAAGTGCAAGAATTTTATCTAAAGAATATGAACTTGATTACAAAATTATTGACGGTTTATATGAAAGAAAATCAGGTTTATGGGGTGGTTTAACGTTTGAACAAATTGAAGCAAAATATCCTGATATGCTTGAAAAATATCACCAAAACCCTTATGAGTATTATCCGGAAGGTGGCGAAACGACCCAACAGGTAAGAGCGAGAATTGACAAAATTATTAACGAATTAGTTAAAGAAAATGAGAATAAGACTATTTTAATTATTACTCATGAATGTGTAATACAATCTGCAATCGCTTCTATATTAGATGTTTCCCCTGAAAGCCAGGGGAAAATAATCATTCCTACAGGAAGCGCTACACAAATTAATTATTATAAAAACTGGGCAACGTTAGCCTTTTGTTCACATGTTCCGCAATAGTTGATTTAAGGAGTTTTAATGCTTTTACAGGCGGCAAATTTCATTGAAGAAAAAATCAATAATAAATACATTCCTGAAATCGCTTTGATATTAGGTTCAGGTTTGGGCGCTTTGGCGGATGAAATAAATGACCCTATAAAAATCAAATATCATGAAATTCCTGCTTTTAAACAATCTTCTATTACCGGTCATGTCGGGCAACTTGTCGTAGGAAAACTTCAAGGTAAAGATGTTATGATTATGCAAGGGCGTATTCATCTTTACGAAGGACATGATATTAAGGATATAGTTTTCCCTATAAAAGTTATGAAATTATTGGGAATAAAAAAACTTATCATAACAAATGCTGCAGGTTCATTGAATGAAAATTTTGAAGTAGGTTCATTAATGCTCATAAAAGACCACATTAATTTTATGGGTACAAATCCTCTTATCGGCAGAAATGATGAAGAATTAGGCGTAAGATTTCCGGATATGAGTGAAATTTATGATAAAGAACTTTTAGTGCATGCGAAAAAATGTGCCGATAAATTAAAAATTAAAGTCGAAGAAGGAGTTTATGTTGCCGATTCGGGACCTTCTTTTGAAACTCCTGCAGAAGTAAAAATGATGAGAATTTTAGGTGGTGATGCTATTGGCATGTCAACCGTTCCGGAAGCTATTGTTGCAAATTATTGCAATATTAAAGTTTTAGGTATTTCTTGCCTCGCTAATTACGCATCAGGCATAACCGATACAAAATTATCTCATCAGGAAGTAATGGAAGCGGGCGAAAAAGTAAAAGATACTTTCTCAAAACTCATTAAAGAAATAGTAAAAGATTTATAGTTATCACTCATAAGCTACAAAAAACTTAACTTTTTCAAAAAAAATCTTTTTGGAAAAATCATTTGTAGTATAATAAAAAAAGTAGAGATTTGAAGATTTTTTGATGGAAAACGTAGAAGAAAAAGTAATTTTAAATAATCAAAACCAAATCACATCTTACGAGGTTGATACAGGTGAGGTAAAACTCGGCTATATTTATGAAAACAATAATAAAAATATAACATTGGAGTTTGAGCTTTTTGATGATAAAGATTGCGATTTTATAGAAAATTCATTTTATAAAAACCCGATTTTAAAAGAAGAATTAATTAA
>JAKSUS010000016.1 GCA_024408745.1 Candidatus Gastranaerophilales bacterium
TTATATACAGAAGATAAAAATCTTCCTTTAAGACGTTCTCACGAGAATGCTGATATCATCAAATTATACAAAGAAAATCTTGAAAAACCCGGTTCACATCTTGCACATGAATTGTTACACACAACTTATGCAGATATGAAAAAGGGTTCTTATAAAGATTTTGAATAATTTATAAGATAAGATTAAAAGAGATGTTCGATTTTTGGACATCTCTTTTTTTATAAAATATATATTCCGTATCTCTTTTTAGCACCGGCTATAATACTTTTGGCGGTATTTTTTTTCATCCCGTTTTTTGAAAGTTTTTATATAAGCATGCTTGATTATTCAAATGATATTTATAATCCCGATTTTGTCGGAATTACTAATTATATAACGCTTTTTCATTCTTCAATTTTTTGGAAAACAATGTGGAATACAGTAATTTATCTTGTTGTTGCGGTTCCGCTTTTGGTTATTTTACCTTTGATTATTGCAATTGTAATCAATCAAAAACTTAGAGGAATTACATTTTACAGAGTTTCGATTTATCTTCCTGTTGTTGTTTCGATAGTTGTTGCAGGTATTGCGTGGAAGTGGTTATATGCAGACAGTGGAATTTTAAACTATTTTGTAACTCTATTAGGCTTTGACAAAATCGGTTGGCTCACTGATCCTAAATATTCTTTATATTCTGTTATTTTAGTAACGGTTTGGAAAGGTTTAGGATACTACATGATGATTTATCTTGCAGCTTTAACAAGTGTTCCGACTGACTTATATGAAGCAGCAGACATTGATGGAGCAAATCTTTTACAAAAGCATTTAACCGTTACAATTCCACATTTATTGCCGGCTATCGCTTTAGTAAGTATTATAAGTTCAATAAGTGCAATGAAAGTCTTTGTTGAAATTTATGTTATGACACAAGGCGGACCTTTAAACTCAAGTATGACTGTTGTTTATTACATTTATCAAAAAGCATTTGAAAATCTTGACTTAGGATATGCCTCTGCTTGCGGAGTTGTTTTAATGGTAATAATTATGGCAATAAGTGTTTTAAATATCAAAAAAATCGAAGGAGGAAAATTCAGTGCTTAGAAAGTTTTTTAAATCTTTATTTTCTCATTCGTTTTTAATATTTATGACAATAATTTCAATCGGACCGTTTTTGTGGTTAATTTCAACTGCATTAAAATCAAAAAATGAAAATATTTTTGCTTATCCTCCTCAGTTTATTCCTCAGCATATAACTTTGGAAAACTTTATAGGGGCATGGCAGCAAGTTCCCTTTATGGGCTACATTATAAACAGTACAATTGTTACGGTTTTAACTATTGTTTTGAATTTGCTTTTTGCTTCACTTGCCGCATATCCGTTGGTAAGGATGGAGTTTAACGGGAGAGGCGGGTGCTTTTTTGCAACACTTGCAACTGTGATGGTGCCGTGTCAGGTCATTATGATACCTTTATACTTATTGACCTTGAGATTAAATTTAGTTGATTCTTACGGGGCGGTTGCAGGTTTTGCGGGCATGATTTTGCCGTTTGGAGTCAGCGCATTTGGTATTTTACTGATGCGTCAGGCATTTATGGCAATACCGAAAGAGTTAGAGGAAGCGGCAATTATTGACGGGTGTAATGTTTTTCAAATTTGGTGGAAAGTTTTAATGCCACTTGTAAAACCATCTTTGGCGACATTGGCAATATTTACGTTTGTCGGTTGCTGGGGTGAATTTTTATGGCCGAGTATCGTATTAACTAAGCAGGAAATGTTTACACTTCCTGTCGGGTTGAATTATTTGCAGGGCTTTTTCAGTTCTAACTGGAGATTTATTTCAGCAGGTGCAATAATTTCCACAATTCCTATATTGATATTTTTCTTAGCTTTGCAAAAACATTTTGTCGGCGGACAAACTCAGGGTGCGGTAAAAGGGTAATTTAGCCCTTAAAATATTATATGAACAATGCAGTCTAACATGTGTTTGAACTCTGACACATGGGGTTATAACATTTTCTGCCCACACCTTTAATCATTAATATTACCTTATGCTTAATTTCAACCTGTCACATTATTGCCAGAATAATTTGTAATATGCTAAAATGTCCTAAGTAAATCCTTATAAAGAGATATTAAATGGGAATTGTTATAAGAAAAAAGCCAAAATTTCAAAAAAAGAAAATAATAAAAAAAATTATAATTTTATTTATTATTTATTTGGTTACATTTTCTGCATCTTTCTTTTTCTTTAATAAAAATAATATTAATAAAAATCTTGATAAAAAGAAAACCGTTATTGTTTATGCCAATGATGGAGAAAAGTTTTTGAGTGAAAAAAAATATTCACAGGCTATTGAATATTATATGACTCAATTAAATCAAAATCCCGAAGATTATGTATCAATGACACAATTAGGCTTGGCATATAAAAACTTAGAACAATATGATAAAGCAAAATTTTATCTGTATAAATCATACCAAATTTCACCAACATATAGATATAATTATATATATGCAGCACAAATTTATATTGCGGAAAAAAATTATGAAATAGCGGAAAGTACTATTGATGCAATGCCTACTTCAAGCAAAGAGGATTTTTTGGCAAAAGCGGATTTATTAATAAAACTTTCAAGAGAAATCTCCGATTTGGAAGAAAAAATAGTTTATTACAGAAGAGCTGTTTCTTATTATAAAAAATATGATAAAACTGCTTTTAACGAAACTCTTGATGAATTAATAAATTTATATTTTAAACTTGCAGAATATTATAAATCAAAAGGCGATATATCAAATATAAAAAGTCTTTATTCAAGTATTATAAGATATAAAGATAATTGTGAAATGAGAAATATTATCGCTATGAAATATAAAGCAATTGCTCATGATACTGATGCAATTTTAAATATAACTCAAGCCGTTAATCAGGCAGAAACTCAGGAAGAAAAAAGATTAACAAGAAAAAATCTCATTGATTTAAAATATTATTTTGAACAAAAAGCTAACAATAAAAATATTAAAATAATAAATTCACTTCTTGATATTTTAGATGAAGAAACAATACTTGTTGATGAAAATCATACGGCACTTTCGGTTACTAATGAGGATTTCAAATATATAAAAGATAAAAAGAAAAAGAAAATTCTTCCCGTTTTGACTTTAAAAATTAAAAACAAATCCGACAAACCGGTTACACCAATTTATCTCAAAGCAGAAATATATTTTCATCATAAAAAAGTTCTTGAAACTGAAAAATTAACAGTTATTCCTCCTGATATAACTTTAGAACCAAATAAAGAAACAGATTTAATTACAATTAATTTTGATAATGAAGTAAAGAAAAACAAATTGAAATACTATACTGTCGGTTTGAGCTTATCTGATGATAATATGAATTGGAAATTATACAGAATTTATCAAGCAGATAAAATATCAAAATAAAATATTTAAAAATTACATTTATTTGAGCGACTTGCAGTAATTACAATATACTTTTGCGGTTCTTCGCTTAGAATTAATCTTGACAATTCTTCAATAGTTGTACCTGTTGTTAAAATGTCATCAATTAACAAAATCTTTTTAGCTTTTATTTCCTTTGAAACCTCAAACGCCCCTTTTATCATTGTTTTTCTCTCAGTAATTGATAATTTATAAAGAGGAACAGTATCTTTTATTCTTTTTAATAAATCTGTTTTTAATTCAATATTAAAATGCTTTGCTAAATCTTCCGCTACTAATTCCATGTGATTGTATTTTCTTTTCTTAAATCTTTTTTCATGAATCGGAACGGGACAAATTACAAAATCTTCTATATTAATATTATAATTTTCAACAGTTTTTATAATTATATCCGATAAAATCTTCCTGAAATCACTTTTCTTATGATATTTAAAACCTCTTATTACTTTTAATAATTCATTTTCATATGCAGCACCGCAATAAATTGTAGTACCAAATTTCTTTACCTCATGAAATTTTAAATTTGAAAAGATTTTTTCTCTGCAATCTTCGCATAAAAACATATCCATGCATTTTTTAGAGCAAATGTAACATTTCCTGTAATAAAGTAAATCAAGTATTTTAGAGCAAAATTCGGTAAATTTCATAAATAATTTTGTAATCTTTCATATAACTGCTAAAATATATTTAAGCACATAAATAAAAAAGGATAAATTAATGCATATAATTGGAATGATTTTATTAATAAGTATGCTCATTGTTGTTCACGAGGCAGGACATTTTTTTGTAGCAAGAGCATTAAAAATAAGAGTAGACAGAGTAGGTTTTGGTCTGCCGATTGGACCAACATTATTCGAGAAAAAAATAGGTGATATTACATACTGCATTCATGCACTTTTATTGGGAGGTTATGTAGGATTTCCTGATGATGATCCTGAAAGTACAGTTCCTGCTGACGATCCCGACAGAATTTCAAACAGACCTAATTGGCAAAAAGCACTTGTTATCTCAGCAGGTGTAATAATGAATGTTGTTTTTGCATATTTTATTGTTTTCTTTGTTGCCTTTGGGACAGGAAAACTCCCTTCAGGTCAATATGATATTGTTTTTCAATCAGTAATGGAGGGCGATGTACCTGCACAATATGCCGGTTTTAAAAAAGACGATAAAATTATAAACATTAACGGGGTAAAAATTTCTAATCCTATGTATTTTTCAGAATTAATTCAAAGAAGCATAAAATTTGACGGTTATGTTGAAGAAGATAATATTAACGCACAAATAAAAAATATTCAAAATTCAAATAAAAAACTAAACTTAAAAGATAATGAAATCATCAAAAAAGGAACAAAAGTCATTATTCCTAAGGCCTGTAAAGAAAAGATGATTACAATTCCCGAAGATTTTTATTTAAGAAAAAGACCTTTACCTGACGGTATTGCATTAAATGATAATCAAAAGAAACTAAGAGATGCTTTTGATAAAAATAATAATTATATTGCAGACGGTACAACAACTTTAAAAGATTTAGCAACTGCAAGTGCCGATACAAGTCATCCTCTTGTCATAACCGTTTTAAGAGAAGGAAAAGAAGTTACACTCAACTCTATTTATCCTAACGAAAAAGGCTTGATAGGGATATACCATACCCAAATAGAAGTTGAAACACCTGTTAATTCATTTATTGACGGACTTGTTCGCTCAAATGAATATATTATAAGAAATACTTATATGATGGCAGACGGACTTGTTAAACTTGTTATAGGAAAAGTTGCACCTGATAATATGCACGGAGTTGTTGCAATAGTAAAATTAGGTGGTGATACGATAAAAAGGAATAAATGGGACGGATTATTATTAACAGCCTTAATAAGTATTGATTTGGCAATAATTAATTTACTTCCAATTCCTGCATTAGATGGCGGTTATTTATTGTTTATATTGCTTGAAACAATTTTAAGACGACCTTTAAATGAAAAAATCACAGAAAATATTTCAAAAATATGTTTCTTATTGTTGATAATTTTAATGATTTTAATAATAGCTAACGATATTTGGGCTTTAGTAACAAAGAAATTTTAGGTATGTAAAATGACTAATATTCCAACATTTGTAAATGAAATTATAAAAGAATTATGCAAGCAAAACATAATTGCTCAAGAAAAAGGGTTTGGACCGTTCTCAGCAGCAATATGTGATAAAAACGGTAAAATCATAGCACTTGAACATAATAGCGTGGTTTTGGATAATTGTTCATTGCATCACGCTGAAATTAACACAATTAAATCAGTACAGGAAAAATTAGGGACTTATGATTTATCTTCATATGATTTATCAATCTGTATAACGGCTGAACCATGCTCAATGTGTATAGGTGCGCTTATGTGGTCAGGAATAAAGAATATTTACTATGGCACTCCGTCAAATATTGTTGAAAAATTAACAGGATTTGATGAAGGTTATAAACCTGATTGGGTAAATTACTTTGAGAATAAAGGAATTAAAGTTACAGGAAATATTGAACCTGAAATATGCGAAAATATTTTAAGAAATTATGTTAAAACAGGTAAAACTATTTATAAACCAAATATATAAATATTACTCATTATTTTCAGATTGATTTTCAACATCAACAGCTTTTGATTTCTCTTCACTTTGCTCTTGTGCTTTACGATTTAAGAAATCTTTTGCAATTTCAATAGCAGGATCATTTGGGAATTTTTTTATAAATCTGTTTGCTAATGATGTTGCAGATACAATATCATTAATTTTATCATATGCAAATACCAAATTAATATATGAATCAGATTTATCAGGATTGATATCAATAGCTTTTTCATACATTTTAATAGCATCGTTCATTTCGCCCTTACAGAATAATGCTAAGGCATATTGGTTACAAGCAAGATAAGAATTTTGATTTTTCGCATATAAACGTTCACAGTAATTTACCGAATTTTCCCAATCGCCAAGCTGAGCATAAGCAACAGCAATTCTATACATAACATCTTCATCATCAGGATAAACAACAAGTAATTCCAAACATAAATCTAATATTTCATTTAAAACAGTAATATCCGAAAACTCTTCGAAATATTTTTGCAAAATACTTATGTAAAATTTCTTATAATTTTTCTTTTCAGGACTTATTTCTATTGCTTTAGCGATATATCTTTTAGCATCTTTTATTTGTTTTTCTTCATTGGCAATATAACCCAAATTAAACAAGATATCAGAATCATTTGGATTAATTTCATTTAATTTTTGAAAATCAACATTTGCATCTTCAAATTCACTTAACAACATTTTTATATAAGCCAAATTATACTGTGAGTCATAATCATCAGGTTTTATTTTAACAGAAGATTCAAAATACTCTTTTGCTTTTTTTATATTATTTAATTTTAATTCACATAATCCGGCATTATAAAAGGCTTGATATTTATTAGGAAATTTCTTGATTGCCAGTTGGAATTTATTCAAAGCAATTTTATAATTATCTTTTTTAAACAATTCCAAACCGTCATTATAAACTTCCTGAAAATCGTAATCGAAACGTGATAAATACCACATTACCAAAGCACTGATAATTGTGATACTAACGGCAATAAATGAACATTTAAAAATTATTATCATTTTTCTACAAATTCTTTAATCTGTGATCAGGACTCAAAATACTTGTTATTCTTAAACCGAAATTATCTTCAATTACAACTACTTCACCATGTGCAATGAGTTTTCCGTTTGCAAATAATTCAACCGGCTCACCTGCAATTTTATCAAGTTCAATAACAGAACCTCTTGCCAACTCCAAAACTTTTTTAATCGGCAATTCTGTTCTGCCTAATTCAACAGTAAGTTTTAATTTTATATCCATTAATAAATCTAAATTTTTACTGTCATTGGTGGCGACAGGTGAATTATCAAAAGATGAAAACTGAATTGGCTGAATAGTAACAGGTTTATTAGAATATGCAGGATTTTCAACATTTTCATTATTTTCATTAGCACTATTTTGATCAGTATAACCTTTTAACATATTATAGTTAGGTATCTTAGCTTCCTTAAATTTTTCAACAATATCATTTGCCAAATCAACAGATATTACTTGATACAAATTAATATCTTTTAAATTTTCAAAATCAATATTGTAAACAACCAATATTACTTTTTTATCTGCTAAAGAAGAAGAAACACTAATGGTTTTACCGTCTTGTTGTTTTACGGTAGGAGATAATGCACCTATTTTAGTTTCTAAAAGAGAAGTTAAGCCTGTAGTCATTTTCGAAGCAAATTGGTTTATTAATTCACTAAAAGCACTTATTTGAAGTTGCCCGAGTTCAGCAGCTTCATCAGTTGTTTCTTCAGCCCCCATAACGCCGTTTGCAAAATTTAAAGCTAAAAGATTATTAAAATACAACATTGTAGTTCCGTTAATTCCTGCTTCAAAATTAATTTCAGCAGAAATACCTTTACCCAATACAGGTACAAAATCATCTATCGTATCTGCTTCTTTTATATCAGTAACTGAAATACCAACATTTTTATTAAGTAACATTGAAAAAACAGATGAATTATTACATACAGTTTCTTCTAAAATCTCACCTATAACTTGTAAATCTTCTGTAAGTATAGAATTTAGATTTATTGATTCAATTAATTCTTTTAGTAAATCACTACTCATATTATCTCCCATCTTTTATTTTAAAGTCTTATCTTCGTATGTATCAACAATTTTAACGGCAATATTTTTCTTAAAAGTACCCGGTCTTGCCCAAAATTTCTTTTTATCGTTTATTGAAACTATCAAATTGTCATTAACCTCAGTATCAAGTTTTAAAACATCACCCTCTTTTAAATCCAAAAAGTCTTTTAGCGGTATTGTGATTTCACCGAAGCTAACATTAACATTTACATCGGCTTTTTCTAATTGACCAAGTAAATTTTCACGATCTTCCGGTGTAGTAATAACGCCTTTGGCTTGGAAAATATGCTGAGAACTTAATTGACCTAAAATTGTTTCTAAAACAGGGTACGGGAAACATAAACTTAATAAACCGGCCTGTTTATTGGAAATTTGCACTTCAAAAGTAATAAGAGCAACAATTTCACCGGGGTTACAAACCTGAATGAATGAATAACTGTTATCAATATCAATTACTTCACCTTTTAAAACAATAATGTTTTTCCAAGCATTTTCAAGGGATTTAATTAAACGTTCTAAAACCTTTCTTGCTAATGCCTCTTCAATATCTGTTAATTCACGCGGAATATCTTCACCACTTCCTATACCGCCTAACATTCTGTCGACAATACTTGAAATAACTTCATGACTTATACCTGTCAACACCTGACCGTTCAATTTATCTAATTCAACAATGCCAATAGTCAATGGTGAAGGCATTGAACGGGTAAATTCATCATAAGTCAACTGATCAACTGAAATAATAGAAATTTCAATAGGCATTCTTAAATAAGCGGCCATAATTAAGGAATATTGACGCGAAAATTCTTTATGAATATCCTGCAAAGCTCTTAAATGGTCTTTTGAAAACTTATCCGGGCGTCTGAAATTATACAGTTTGTACCTTTTTTTAGAATCATCGGCTAAATCATCAGAAACATCATATAATCTCGTCAATTCATTCTCTTTATGCATTGACTGTAAAATTTTAGTTTTTTCTTCCCAATTTACATTATTATTCTGTAATACTTCTAAAAGATTATCTATTTCAACTTGGGAAAGGATATCACTGTCTTGATTCATAAAAAGTCCTATTGTATAAAGAAACTGCCAAAACTAACTCTTAAAACTTCTCTGTCACCTTCAAAAATAGCATCTATAGCTTCTTTTATTTGTTCTTTAGCAAGCTCTTTCCCCGGAGTTGTTGCTAATTCTTCAGATGTTTTAGAGGATAAAACAGATATAATAGAATCACGAATAGAAGGTTTGAATTGATTCATTTCAGCTTCTATATTAGCCATAGGATCGGGTGCTCCTTCACCATGACCGCCTCCTGCCGCTGCGATATCGGAGTCTTTTTTACTTAGTTCTATTGCCACATTAACTTTCAAAAATTTGCGTGCATTTGTATCAGAAAGATTTAAAATAAATTCGCCCAAATCAATTATTACACCTCTTTCCGCAGCAACGCTTTCTCCTTCGTCACCTGTTTCTTCATTAGCGTTTGCAGATATTTCTGTAATTTTTTTAGACATTTGTGACATTTGCATATTCATCATCACATAATTTGTCGCAATAATAACTACTGCCGCTATTGCCACTACTATTATTGTTGTAATTAAATTTGCTCCGCTCTGCGGTTTATCAACTGTTGTCGTCTGTTTTATTTCAAAATCTTCGTCTTCAGCCTTTGGCTTAGCGTCTCTTGGTCTTGAAGGATTTGCCATTCTAATATCTCCATTATTCTTTTATACGTTTATTATACCAAATACTTTATGAATTTAACTGCACCATTTAATTGATAATTTAAAAATTTATACAAGTTTTCACTAATAATTATACACTATTGCAGATTAATATAACAAATTGTAAAGATTTTTAATAAAGATAGAAATTTTTTATTTACGATTGTTTTTATATAAATATAGCATGGAATTATTGAGGACAGGAAATGTTAAAAACAACAAATAATACGATATCAAATAATTATCTATTTGAAGAATTTGACTACAATACACTAAGTAAAACATCAAATCAAATTAAAGCAAACATAGCGGTAACATTGTTAAAACACAGACTTAAAAATTATTTAAACGAAATAACATAACACACACAACTTATAAACACACACACAATTTTAACGGTTAAATTTTTTAACCGTTTTTTATTTGCTTAATTTTAATACATTATTTAACGGAAAAATATTTTGAAATTATACAGTAATACTCTTTTCGTGTTAGAATACCTTTAGTTATAGTAAAAGGTAGAGATTTTGAGTTCAGAGCAAGAAATTATTAATAAAATTAGCGAAGCAAAAAACATCCTGATTGTTTCCCATGTCGGACCTGACGGAGATACAATCGGTTCTACTTTAGCTTTATCAAATATAATAAAAGAAAATTTTAAGGATAAAAATGTTGTTTATGTAATACAGCACAAACTTCCTGATATTTATAGTTTTTTACCAAATAAAGAGAATATAACTTTCGATAACAGAGAAGTTAATATATCTTGTTTTGATTTGGCAATAGCACTTGATTGTGCAACAAAAAAAAGAATGGGATATTTTGAAAACATTTATAATAAAGCAAAATTTAAAATCAATATTGACCATCATGCAACAAATCCATCTTATGCAGATATAAATATTATTAATCCTGCTGCATCAAGTTGCGGTGAAATTATATTTGGCATAGCCGATAAAACAAACTTAAATATTTCTCTTGATACGGCAATTTGTTTATATACAGCACTTTTAACCGACACAGGTGCGTTCAGATATTCAAATACAAAAGGAAATACATTATTAACGGCATCTAAACTTGTTGATAAAGGAGTTAATCCTCAAAAAATTTATGAATATTGTTTTGAAAGCCGACCTGTAGAGATGTTAAAAGTAGCATCTTATGCAATGGCTAATGCAAAATTTTTAAACAATGATAAAATTGCATATACAATTGTCACAAGAGAAACATTAGCAAAATTCAACGCTCTTGATGAACATTTAGAGGGGATTCCTGAGATGTTAAGACAGGCAACAAGTGTTGAAGTTGCATTTTTGGTAAAAGAAACAATTAAAAATGAGGCAAAATTTAGTTTCAGAAGTAAAACGACAGATGTTGCAAGTTTATGTGAAACATTTGGCGGAGGCGGACACAAGTACGCAGCAGGTTGTTTATTAGATGGTTCTATTGATAACGCATTAGAAAAAGTTTTGCCGGAAGTCATAAAATTGGTGGAAAAATAAATGTTTAAAAGAATTTATAAATTTGTATTCGATTGTGCAAAATCAGTATTTACCCAGGATTTTATGGGATTATCTGCGGAAATGGCATTTTATACAATTTTTTCATTTTTCCCGTTTTTAATTTTTATGGTGTCATTATTTAAACTTTTTGGTTCCGAGCAACTGATTAACAGCATTATTGCTTATTTTGCTCCAATAATACCGTCTTATGTACATTCATATATCGCAAGTCGTTTAACTGTAATTATAGCAAGCGATTACAGCGGTTTTATGACGTTAACATTTTTTGTTGCAATGTTTATTGCTTCAAATGCCATATTTGCTTTAATAAAAGGCTTGAACAGAGCATATCATGTTGAAGAAACACGTCCGATTTGGTTTACAAGATTATTATCGTTAGCATTTTTATTTTTAATAACATTTGTTATATTTTTAGGGACTTATGCTGTTGTATTCGGTAAAATAATTTTAGGTTATATCGCAAGTATAAAAATTCTTCCTGACTTTACAATAGCAATGATTTCTGTTTTTAGATGGCCTATAATATTTTTTGCATTATATTCAGTATTTTTTACAAATTATTATATTATGCCAAATATCAAAGGCTTTAAAAGAGCAAAATTTTTTGCCGCAATACCCGG
>JAKSUS010000160.1 GCA_024408745.1 Candidatus Gastranaerophilales bacterium
CTCATCAGCCTCAGGTAGTGTTACGGGAAATGCAAGAACAGGCGGGCTCGTTGGGTATGCGTCTGGTTCTATCGACAAATCTTATGCAACTGGTGATGTAGAAGGAGTGGGTATTGTTGGTGGATTAGTCGGATATAACTATAATGCTTCAATATCAAACTCTTATTCATTAAGTAATGTAAGCGCAACAGGTGATTATGTCGGCGGAGCAGTAGGACAAAATAGAAAAACCTTAGAAAAATGCTACTCTGCGGGAAACGTAACGGGAACGGGTACTCATGTTGGCGGTTTTGCAGGTGAAGCAGCAAGTTTAAGCTCAAATAAAATCACAGACTGCTATACAACAAATCAGGAATTAGATTTTTACGGTGCAAATACAAAAGGCGGAACAGTATCAGGTTGCCACGGTGCAAACGACCAAACAGGCGTAACAGGTCATGAACCTGAGTGGTTCAATGATCCCGATAACATAAAACCAATTTTAGGCGAAACGAATTTTGATTATAAAGTTATGCCACCCGACATCAAAGGCAACGAACGACCGGTGCCTCCTCCACCACCACCTCCGCCTCCGACAGAAGAGGGCATACAATTCCAAATCGGAGCAAACTCAGGTGAAGAAAACACACTGACAATAAACACAAACTTTAGTCTGAACGGCTTTGATGCAGACGTAACAACACGCGAAAAAGCAAACGAAACAATCGACAAAGTTGATGCGTTAATAAGTGAATTTTCAATAAGACGCTCAGGCTACGGTGCCGTCCAAAACAGATTAGAAAGCGTAATGGACTCTTTGACAACAAAGACGAACAATTTAAGCGCATCACATTCAACGATAGTTGATACGGACTTCGCCGCCGAAAGCGCCAACTTAGTTAAGGCACAAATCTTACAGAACGCCACCGCCGCCCTCCTCGCCCAAGCCAACAGCGCACCGAGCATCGCGTTAAGGTTGTTGGAGTAGCCAAAACTCCCTCTCCCGTCGGTATATGGAACTTATGCAAATTTTTTTAATTCAAAATCAAGTACCCGAAATTCAAATAAGTTGCAAACATTACCCATATAAAATACGGAATTAACCAGTAGGCTGACGCTTTGGAGTGGTTAAAAAACAAAAGCATTGTTATTAAAATCGCAACAAGCAATAAAACTACATCTACAAAAGCAAGAAAAATATTTTGCCAATTAAAAAATATTATCGTCCACATAATATTTAAAAATAATTGTGCCCCGAAAAATAACAAAGGAACGATTTTTGATTTTGTTAATCCGCTTTTTAAAAATAAAATAAAAGATATTGCCATAGTGATATATAAAATTATCCACATTGGCATAAATATCCAATCAGGTGGCGAAAGCCATGGCGAATTTAAGTTGTGAAACCAATCAATATTTTGCATATTATTATCATAAAATATTTTTAGATTTTTTTATCAGCCTACAGATTATATTTAAAAAATTATACATATTTAAACATATTTTTATTTTGATGTTATAATTAAGGAAGCAAATTATAAGAGGATGAAAAATGCAAAAACATCAAACAACGGGGGCTTACATTGTAGCAATATTATTGATTGCTCTTTTTGCTGCAAGTTTTATGGGTGAAAAGCCTCAAACAGTTAAAAATATTTCTTATTCACAAATGATTGAAAAAATTAAAGCTGATAAAATTTCAGATGTTTCAATAGCAGGAGATAAAGCAGATGCAACTTTGAAAGCACCTGAAGGTGATACCAAAAGAGTTACGGCAAATATTCCGCTTCATGGGGTTACTTTTATTCCGCTTTTGGAAAACAAAAATATAAACATAAATGTTAAAAACGAAAACGGTGGCGATTTATTATCATCACTCGCAGGACCTGTTATTTTAGGTATTTTTATTTTGATAATATTTTTGATGATATTTAAAAGTATTCAGGCTGGCGGTTCTCAGGCAATGTCTTTCGGTAAAAGTAAAGCAAAACTTATGATGGATAACAAAGTTAAAGTTACTTTTAAAGATGTTGCAGGTATTGATGAAGAAAAACAAGAACTTGAAGAAATTGTCGATTTCCTTAAAAATGGTGAAAAATATATATCTTTAGGCGCTAAAATCCCTAAAGGTGTTTTGCTTGTCGGTGCTCCCGGTACCGGTAAAACTTTAATGGCAAAAGCAGTTGCAGGTGAAGCAGGTGTTCCTTTCTTCTCAATAAGCGGTTCTGATTTCGTTGAAATGTTTGTCGGTGTTGGTGCATCAAGAGTCAGAGATTTATTTGAACAGGCAAAAAAACATGCACCATGTATCGTTTTTATTGACGAAATCGATGCAGTCGGTCGTCAAAGAGGCGCAGGTTTAGGCGGCGGACATGATGAAAGAGAACAAACGTTGAACCAATTATTGGTTGAAATGGACGGGTTTGACGAAAATACAAATATTATTGTTATTGCTGCAACAAACAGACCTGACATTTTAGATAACGCTCTTTTAAGACCGGGCAGATTTGACAGACAAATTACGGTTAGTTCACCTGACATCAAGGGCAGAGAAGAAATTTTGAAAGTCCATGCAAAAAATAAACCTCTTGCACCTGATGTTGATTTAAAAGTTTTAGCAAAAAGAACTCCGGGCTTTACAGGTGCAGATTTGCAAAACTTGTTAAATGAATCTGCTTTACTCGCTGCAAGATTAGGCAAAGACAAAATTACAATGGATGAAGTTGATAATTCTATTGATAAAGTTATCGCAGGCGTTGAAAAGAAAAGCAAAGTCTTAACCGAAGAAGATAAAGAAATTACCGCATATCATGAAGTCGGGCATGCTTTGATTTTAAAACTTGTAAAATCAGATGATGTTTTACATAAAGTTTCAATTATCCCAAGAGGCATGGCACTTGGTGTTACTTGGCATAAACCGAAAGATGAAAGTGTTTCTGTCAGAAAAACAGCACTATTGGGTAAAATCGTTACAGCATTAGGCGGAAGAGCAGCAGAAGAAATAATTTTCGGGAAAGATAATATTACAACAGGTGCTTCTCAGGATATCCAAAACGTAACAAGAATTGCAAGGAAAATGGTTACCGAATGGGGTATGTCCGACAAAATGGGCAATATCACTTACGGTAAATCAGGCGACAATGTATTTATGGGACGTGATTTTGGGCATACAAGAGATTACTCCGAAGAAATTGCCGCACAAGTTGATAATGAAGTAAGAAATATTGTTGATGAAC
>JAKSUS010000161.1 GCA_024408745.1 Candidatus Gastranaerophilales bacterium
CGATATGTTCTTAATGCCAAGCAGATTTGAACCTTGCGGAATAAGCCAACTTATAGCAATGGCATTTGGAACGGTTCCTGTTGTTCGTGAAACAGGTGGTCTTGTTGATACTGTTAAAAACTTTAATCCCGAAACAAAAGAAGGAACAGGCTTTAAGTTTTGGAACTATGATGCGAACGGCTTTTTAAATACAATTAAATGGGCAATGGATGTTTTTAAAGACAAAAAAGTCTGGACTAAAATTGTTCAAAACGATATGAGTCAGGATTTCAGTTGGGAAGTTAGTGCTCAAAAATACATTTGGCTTTATGAAGATGCCTGTGGTATAAAAAAACAGTAAGACACATAAAATCATATATTCTAAAAATTTATCTTAACTAAAAAATAAAAAGTGGCTAAGATAAATTTAGCATAGTAGAATAAAGTAAAGGGAAGGTGAATATGTCTGTAGATGAAATTAAAAAAATATTAAATTCTTTAATTGAATTACCCGCTATGCCTAACGTTGTAACGAAAGCATTGAGCGTTATTAAGGATCCAAACTCAGGTGCAAGAGATTTATCAAAAGTTGTATCAAATGACCATGCTATTACGGTTGAATTATTGAAAATGGTTAATTCACCGTTTTTTGGTTTATCTCAAAACATTCAAACTGTTGATCAGGCAATTGCATTATTAGGTTTTAATGAAGTTAAAAGTATTATTCTTGCATGTGCAATGAAACCCATGATGACTTCACAATGCGGGAAAGATATATGGGAACATAGTATTAATACTGCTATAGCGGCTGAAACAATTGCTAAGAAGTTAGGAAGAAGAGACTACGACGAATCATTTGCCCAAGGTCTTATGCACGACTTAGGCAAAATGGTTTTCGAAATGTATAACAGCAAAAAAATGACTGAAGCCATTATGCTTGCAAGAGGCGGAGCAGATATATTGGTAGCCGAAAAAATGGTATTCGGATTTGATCATACTGAAGTTGGTAATGTTTTGGGTAAAAGATGGGAACTTCCCAAACAAATCATTTCAATAATGACGCAACACCACAAGCCACAAGCAAGCGAATTTAAAACTTCTGCTTGCATAATTTATTTGGCAAACAGAATTGTCCAAGACCCCTCACCTCTTATTATAGTGGAACCTGAAGTTCAACCTCATCTTGGTTTTGAAATTACAAACGTTGACGGTTTCAGAAGACAAGTGTTAGATAAAGCGAGATTATTATTAAGAAATTTAAACAGTTTATAAGGACAAACCATGTTAAAAGAAAAATTAAAAACAATAATTGAAAATGCAATAAATAATTTAGCAAAAGAAAATAAACTCGGAGCATTAAAATCATCTGATGAAATAACTATAATTATAGAAAAGCCTAAAAATGCTGATTTTGGAGATTTTTCAATTAATGTATCACCTTATTCAAGAATTGCAAAAATCGCCCCGCAACAAATCGCAAGTGAACTCAAAATCGCTCTTTTGGGGAATGGTTTTGATATTAATGTCGTAGGTGGCTTTATAAATTTCAAATTGCATAATGATTTTTATAGTGAAGCAGTAAAAAATATTTTATCCGAAAAAGAAAATTTCGGTTCAAATAATTTTGGTAAAGGTGAAAAGGTTTTACTTGAATATGTTAGTGCAAACCCAACAGGACCGCTTCATATCGGGCATGGAAGATGGGCTGCTATGGGAAGTGCATTGGCTAACTTAATGAAAAAATCAGGATACGATGTAACTCAGGAATTTTATATCAATGATGCCGGTAATCAAATTAATAATCTTGCACATTCTTTATTTATCAGAGTTTTGCAGGAATTAAACGTTAATATTAATTTTCCGACTGATGAGGTTGAAGTTAAAAACTACTATACAGGTGATTATTTAATAAAAACGGCAAAAGAATTTATTGAAGAAAAACCTGATGAATTAGAAATAATCAAAAATAAAACTGATTACGATGAAGAAGCAAAAGAAATTTTAGGTAGTTTCGCAAAAGCCAAAATGGAAACAGAGCAACATAAATTGCTTGATATGCTGAATGTTCATTTTGATAATTATTATTCGGAATTAACTTTACATAAAGCAGGTAAAGTTGTGGAATGCCTTGAAAACTTAGAAAAAACAGGGCATACATACAGAGAAGATGGTGCTTTGTGGTTCAAAACAACAACTTTCGGTGATGAAAAAGACAGAGTTTTAATAAAACAAGACGGTGCTTATACATATTTAAGTGCTGATATTGCTTATCATATTGACAAACTAAAAAGAGGCTACGAAAGACTTATCAACATTTGGGGAGCAGATCACCACGGTTATGTTCCGAGAATAAAAGCATCTTTAGAAGCCTTCGGATATGACAGTAATGCTCTCGAAGTTCTGCTCGGTCAACTTGTTAATCTAATCATTAATAACGAACAAGTCAGAATGGGTAAGCGTAAGAAAATGGTAACGTTAGAAGAACTTGTTGATGAAGTAGGCGTTGATGCTACAAGATATTGGATTATAATGAGAGATATTAATAGAACTCTTGATTTTGATGTTGATTTGGCAAAATCAAAAGCCGATGAAAACCCTGTATTTTATGTTCAATATGCTAATGCTCGTGCCTGCAGTATTTTGAGAAATTTAACAAAACCGAGATTAAATATTGAAGATAAAACAGAATTGCCACCTTTATTCACACAAAGCGAAATTGATGAAATAACTGATAATTCATTAAGTATTGATATAAGTAATTTATGGAATTGCTCTGATGTTGAAATTCAGGCAACTAAAAATATTATACAAATGATAGATAGTTTTGAAGATGTCGTAATTAATGCAACGAAAAACAGAGCGCCATATATGATTGCAAAATATATGCAGGAGTTAGCGGCTGATTTTCATAAATTTTATAGTGCAGTTAGAGTTATAACCGATGATAAAAAGCTTTCTAAATCAAGAGTAGCACTAATTTTTGCGATTAAAACAGTTCTAGAAAATGCATTTGATATTTTAGGTGTAAGCGCACCTGAATCAATGTAATTAATCGTGCTATAATTTTTTTATGAGTAATTTGTTTTCAGATTTTATATTTAACACTTTATCAAATACGGACAAAGTAAAAGAGGTTGAGCGAAAAATTGAATTAATTCCGGTTAATGATATTAACGGTTTAACTATCACTTCAAAAGCC
>JAKSUS010000162.1 GCA_024408745.1 Candidatus Gastranaerophilales bacterium
ATAAATTAACTTGTCTTATTACGACTGAAGAAATAACCGAAGAAATGAAAAACAGGTTAAAAAATATGCAAGCAACACAATATGTTACGCCACAAAAATCCGAAAGTGAAATTGAAGAAACATGTTTAAAAACAAATGAAAATAATCATAAGAAAACGGATATAAAAAAGGTTTTGGTTATCGGTTCAGGACCTATTGTAATAGGACAGGCGGCAGAATTTGATTATGCAGGTGTTCAAGCCTGCAGAGCATTAAGAGAAGAAAAAATAGAAGTTGTTTTAGTAAATTCTAACCCTGCAACAATTATGACTGATGAAGAAATTGCCGACAAGGTTTATATTGAGCCGATAACGGTTGATGCGTTAGAACAAATTATTTCAAAAGAACTTCCTGACGGACTTATTGCTTCTTTAGGAGGTCAAACAGGGTTAAATATGGCTGTAAAACTTCACAAAGAAGGAATATTGGCAAAATACGGTGTGAAACTTTTAGGAACAAGCATTGAAGCTATCAAAAAAGCAGAAGACAGAGAAATGTTTAAACAATTAATGCTTGAAATAGGCGAACCAATCCCTGAAAGCACTACTGTTTCTAACTTTGATGATGCACAGGATTTTGCAAATAAAATCGGTTTTCCTCTTATCATCAGACCTGCTTTCACATTAGGCGGAAGCGGTGGCGGAATTGCAACGAATGCAAAAGAATTTGCTGCAATCGTTCACACAGGATTATTAAGAAGTCCGATAAATCAAATTTTAATCGAAAAAAGTATCGCAGGTTTTAAAGAAATTGAATACGAAGTTATGCGTGATGCAAACGATACCTGCATAATTATCTGTAATATGGAAAACGTTGACCCAATCGGTATTCATACAGGAGATAGTATTGTTGTTGCACCTACACAAACTCTTACAAAACCTGAATGTGATATGCTGAAAAATTCTGCAATAAAAATAATAAAAGCCTTGGGAATAGAAGGCGGTTGTAATGTTCAATTTGCACTTGACCCAAATTCTAATCAATATTATGTAATTGAGGTAAACCCAAGAGTAAGTCGTTCTTCCGCTCTTGCTTCAAAAGCAACAGGTTATCCTATTGCAAGAGTTACAACAAAAATTGCTATCGGATATCACTTGCATGAATTGAAAAATGCTATGACAAAAGAAATAACGGCAGATTGTGAACCTGCTATTGATTATGTTGTTACAAAAATTCCAAAGTGGCCGTTTGATAAATTTGAATCAGGCGACAGACTTTTAGGTACAAAAATGAAAGCCACCGGCGAAATTATGGCGATAGGAAGAACTTTTGAAAGTTCTTTTAAAAAAGCCTTAAACTCTCTTGAAGATAAAAACCTTGCTTTATTTAGAAAAAGGTTTAACGAGCTTTCTACTGATGAACTGTTAGCACTTCTTCACGTTCAGGACGACAGAAGAATTTTCAGGGTTGCGGAAGCAATTTCAAGAGAAATTGATTTAGAAGAAATCAGTGATATTACAAAAATTGATAAATGGTTTATTTCTAAAATCTCTAATCTTGTTAATTTTGAAAGAACCTTAAAACACGATAAATTAACCGCTGAACTTTATGAAAAAGCAAAAGAATTAGGCTTTTTAGATAAAGAAATTGCTGTTTTATCAAGAAAAAGACTTGCTGATGTTGAAAAAATCAGAGAAGAAAATAATATAAAAGCATGTTTTAAAACAGTTGATACCTGCGCAGGCGAATACAACGCTAATTCGCACTATTATTATTCAACTTATGGTGAATTTAACGAATCTATACCAAATAATGACGATAAAAGTATTGTCATTTTAGGTTCAGGCCCGATAAGAATTGGTCAGGGAATAGAATTTGACTACTGCTCCGTTCATTGTGCGTGGAGTATTAAAAACAACGGCTATAAATCAATTATGATTAATTCAAACCCCGAAACACTTTCAACAGATTTTGATATTGCCGATAAACTTTTCTTTGAGCCTATGAACGTTGAAACTATTATGAATGTTATCAATAACGAAAACCCTCTCGGTGTAGTTGTTCAATTTGGCGGTCAAACAGCAATTAATTTAGCACCGCAACTTGTTGAAAGAGGTGTTAAGATTATAGGTACAAGTTTAGAAGCCATTAACACAGCAGAGGACAGAAAACTCTTTGAAAAACTTTTAAGAGATTTAAACATTCCTCAACCGAAGGGTAAAGCAGTAAGAACAGAGGAAGAAATGCTTGCTGCGGCTGATGAATTAGGGTTCCCATTGCTCGTAAGACCCTCTTATGTAATCGGTGGCAGAGGTATGCAGGTTGTTTATGATACGGAAGAATTAACGACTTATTTCCGTTCGGCCTTGAAATTTTCAGACGAACACCCTGTATTAATTGACCAGTATATTGAGGGTAAAGAAGTTGAAATTGATGCAATTTCAGATGGTGAAGATGTTTTAATCCCGGGAATAACCGAACACATTGAAAGAGCCGGAGTCCATAGTGGCGACAGTATGGCAATTTATCCGACTCAAAAAGTTAAACCCGAAGTAATTAAAACTTTGACAGAATATACCGAAAAAATCGCAAGAGCCTTGCAGGTAAAAGGTTTAATGAATATTCAGTTTGTTTTAAAAGATGATATTGCTTATGTCATTGAAGTAAACCCGAGAGCATCAAGAACCGTTCCCATTATGAGTAAAGTAACAGGAATAAAAATGGTTGATATTGCAATGGATATTGCTTTTGGCAAAACTTTAAAAGGTATGGGATTAAAAACAGGATTAGCAGATAAAACAAATTTAATTTGCGTAAAAGTTCCCGTATTTTCATTCCAAAAGTTAAATCGTATTGATCCTGCGTTAGCACCCGAAATGAAATCAACAGGTGAGGTTTTAGGCATTGATACGGTATTTGAAAAAGCATTAATCAAAGGCTTTTTGGCAGCAGGATACAAATTCCCTTCGCATAGAGGTGATGTGTTGTTGTCATTAAATGACCACTTTAAAACTCAGTCGCTTGATATTGCACAAACCTTGTATGATTTAGGTTTCAGAATTGTTGCAACGACAGGAACACATAAATATCTCAAAGAACACGGAATTATTTCAAAA
>JAKSUS010000163.1 GCA_024408745.1 Candidatus Gastranaerophilales bacterium
ACGTATTTTTACAATTAATGGTTACTCAATTACAAAATCAAGACCCGTTAAATCCTATGGATAATACGGAGTTCTTATCACAACAAGCGCAGTTTTCACAAGTAACTGCAATGCAGGACATAAAAGAAACATTAAATTCTTTGGTGAGCCTGAACGGTTCTATGATGGGAGCAAATTCATTCAGTCAGGCATTAAATGTTGTCGGAAAAGAAGTAACAGTTGCAGATCCTGATAATCCTAACGAAACAATTACAGGTGTTGTCGAATCTGTAAAAATCACAGATGAAGGAAGTGTTTTATTGTCTGTTAACGGTAGAGAAATTCCTTCTGAAAATTTAAGAAGTGTATCCAATCAGACAGGAACAACAGATACTACTTCAACATCAACAACTACTGATGCGGATACAACCTTAAAAAATACAGCAAAAGACTTTTTAAGTGATATTTTAAATAATCCAAAATTAAAAGATGCGGCAGCAAATTTAATTGAAAAATTGGCTGGAAACTTTATATAAGTAAATATTTAACAAGGGGAGAAATTTTATGACACAATCATTATTCACATCAATTACAGGTATGACTACCTCGCAGACAAAATTAGATGTTATCGCAAATAACATCGCAAACATGAATACAACTGCATTTAAGTCATCAAACCTTACTTTTTCAGAATTGTATTCAAAAACTTTATCATCAGGGTCAAGCCCAACATCAACAAGCGGTGGTACTAACCCTATGCAAGTTGGTTTAGGTGTCGGTTTATCGGGTATTTCAACTGATTTTACCGCAGGATCTGTTCAATCAACAGGCAATACAAATGATTTAAATATTCAAGGTGTAGGCTGGTTTACAATTTTAAATTCTGACGGAACAGTAGGTTTAACCCGTGACGGTTCTTTTGCACTTGATTCATCAGGTAATTTGGTTACACAAAGCGGTTTGAAAGTTTTAGGAACAGGTACAAGTTACTCTACAACAGGTTCTAAAACTCCTATAAAAGTACCTAACGAATTAGATATTATTATGAGTGGTAAAAATATTACTTCAGGTGATGCCGGCAATTTACAAAATCTTAACAATGCTAAAATTACAACAGGTACTTCTACAATGACAATTAACAGCACAGAAGGTTCTGAAATTGCTTCAATAACTGTTGATACTGATGGTGCTGTTTCAGTAAAGGAAATTGCCAACATAATTAATGATGAAATTAAAAAACATCCGGAATTATATAAAGAAGGCACTGATGAATATCTAATTAAGGCTCAAGTAAATACTGACGGAACATTTTCAATAGTAACCAATAAGGTTGATGGTTTAGACGAAGTTTCCGATATTAAATTTGGTAAAACAGGCGATACAAGTAACTTATTTTCTGAAACGGAACTTAGTATTGCACCAATGGAAGACGGTAAATATACAAGTAAAATCCTCTCTTACCAAATTGATATAGGACCTGCAACAAGCAGTACTGCATCAGTTTCAAAAACAAACTTTGCAGTAACCGAAAATGGTGCATTATCAGTTACTTATTCAAACGGTGACTCTATTACTGTTGAAGAAGATAACGGAAACGTTGTTTTAAAATACTGCACAGCAGACGGTAAAACAATTAAATCAAAAGATATTACTGTTTCAGGCGGAGCCATAACTCCCTCAAACTTACAAATACAATTAGCTTCAGTAGTTAACGAACAAGGTTTAAAAGCACAACAAGGTAACATTTATATTTCAGGTGCTAACTCAGGTGCTTTGACTTTCTCAATCGGTAATTCAAACGGTTTTGGTGAAATCGGTTCAGGCGGTTTGGAATTGTCAAACGTTAACTTGGCAATAGAACTTGCAAACATGATTGTTGCTCAACGTGCAATTGACGCAAACAGCCGTGTGTTCTCTAGTACTTCTGAAGTTTTACAAAGACTTGTAAGCTTACAATAATAAAATAAAATTCCCATGTTAAATATAAAAAGGGTATAGAGAAGAATTTCTTCTCGTACCCTTTTTGCTTATTGATAATTGCTAATATTGGTCTTTACGTTAAATAATTAGTTTTATGTAAAATACAGAGGAAGTATAAGTTAATCTATTCCTCTTATTGTAACTTTGTAACTATTCAACTACAAATCTTTTTGTGTTACAATCTTTTTGAAAATAGGAATCGGAGAAAGAATTTGAGCGTAAAATCTTTTTTACATGAAACTATTGAAACTGTTGTTATAGTTGCTGTTTTGGTGATTGTAATAAGAGGTTTTATCGGTGAACCCCGTTGGATACCATCTGCATCAATGAGAGGTACTTTGCTTGAAGGTGACAGAGTTTTCATTGAAAAAGTTACTACAAAATATCATTTGAGAGATATTAGAAGAGGCGATATTTTGGTATTTTATCCTCAGTTCTCGAAATTAGCAGCAGGTTATTGGGCTAAGTTTACCCGTTTTGTCGGACTTTTTGACAAAAATGAAGCATATATAAAGAGAGTTGTTGCACTTGGCGGTGATAATTATAAAATCTCAACCGACCCGAAAACAGGAAGAAGTCAGGTCTTTATCAACGGTAAACTATTGAAAGAAGATTATTTATACGAAGACAGAACTATTGATTGCACAAAAAATATGTTTTGCGGGCCTGCAATCGTTCCAAAAGGATATTTTTTAATGCTTGGTGATAACAGGGCAAACAGTCAGGATGGTCGTTTTTGGGGACTTTTGCCTCAAGACAGAGTTATAGGTAAAGCGCTCTTTTTATTCTGGCCGTTAAATAGAATTACTGTTTTTACCACTCCTAAATACTAAGGAGTTATTATGAATGATGATTTTTTAATAAAAAAACTATCTGATATTGCTCTTGAAGAACTCTATTCTATTGGGTTTGACAAGGATTATGCAAAATATGTCACAGATAAATATAAAGGTTTATTGTTTAAAATTTATGGATTAACTTCCACTCAAGCAACAATTTTAAAACAAACTGCACTTGCCTGTGGAACGGATTGTGCTACTCATAGAGATGTTTTAACTCACTCAATTGAATTATCTGATGTAATACTCTTTGGTACAAAAGCAAAAATTAAAGAAATTATCAGAAAATT
>JAKSUS010000164.1 GCA_024408745.1 Candidatus Gastranaerophilales bacterium
TAATCAAATTCAGCTGCCTGTCCTATTACAATAGGACCTGAGCCGATAACAAGAACCTTTTTTATATCCGTTTTCTTATGAGTATTTTCACTTGTGCTTAAAGAGTTTTTTTCAATTTCATTTTCGGATATTGTGGAAGTTTCCAAACTCTTTAATTTGTTTTTCATTTCTTCGGTTATTTCTTCAGTCGTAATAAGACAAGTTAATTTATCCGAATTTTTGATTATTTTTGTCAATTTTCTTGTATCAATTTCAGAAATACCGATTATATTGTTTTCTTTCAGGCAACTTGCTAAAGATTCTTTACTCAGGTAATGATTTTCGTTTTGACAATAATTTTTTACAATTAACCCCTTAACGGAAGGTGATATTTTTTTATTAATTCCGCAATTTCCGATTTCAGGATATGTCATAACTACAATTTTGCCAAAGTAAGCAGGATTTTCCAAAACTTCCTGATATCCTGCCATAGATGTATCAAATGTCATTTCGCCATAAAATGTGCCTTCTGCACCAATTGAAATTCCTTCAAAAACATTTCCGTTACTTAATAATAATTTTGCTATCATAATGCACCTTCGATTTCTTCATAAATCTTTTTCATTGCTTCCAATCTGTTATCTGCTGATGTTACCGCTCTTCCGATAACAAGATAATCAGCCCCTTCTTTTATTGCAAGAGTTGGAGTTGCTAATCTCTGTTGATCGTTTTTAGCAGACCATTCGGGTCTTATACCGGGGCAAAGCACTTTAAAATTTTCCCCGCAAACTTCTTTTATCTTCTTAGCCTCAAATACACTTGCCACAACACCTGTTACTCCTGCATCTTTAGCGAGTTTTGCAAGTTTTAAAGCATAATCATTAACGTTGTTATTTATTCCCAATTCATCATTTAATTTTTCATTACTGATACTTGTTAAAACCGTAACGGCTAAAACTGTCGGATTATTTCTTCCCAAACTTTTAGCAGTATTGTTTGCAGCTTCAACGCATTTTTGCATCATTTCTTTTCCGCCAAGTGCGTGAATATTAAAGAAATCAGCACCTTTTTTAATGATATTTTCTGATGCTTTTGCAACTGTATTAGGAATATCCATCAATTTTACATCAAGAAACTATTTTAGATTTAAGTCTTTCATAAGTTTAAAAAGTTCATCACCGTTACCTGTGTAGAACTGCAAACCTACTTTAAAAACTCCTACATAATCTTTTAATTCATTTATAAGCTTTTTTGCTTCATCAATCGTACTTACATCAAGTGCTAAAACAATTTTTTCTTTTATTTTTTCGTTAATCATTTTTATATATTTCTCCATTAACTATTGTCATTGTTGCTTTTCCTGTTAATTCCATATTTTCAAAAGGTGTAAACTTGCATTTTGATTTAAAGTTTTCACCTTTTATTATCCATTTTAAATTTGGATTAATTACTGTTAAATTTGCTTTGTTGCCGATTTTTATTTCTCCAAAATCTTCTATTTCTAAAATCTTTGCAGGGTTTTTTGTAAATTTATTCAAAATTTCTTCAGTTGAAAGATGATTTTTCAAATATGTAAAAGCTAAACCAATTGCTGTTTCAAAACCAACAAGTCCCATCGGTGCATCTTTATAATCTTTTTGTTTTTCTTCTAAAGAATGTGGTGCATGATCGGTTGCAATTACATCAATTGTTCCGTCTTTTAAACCTTCGATTATGGCAATTCTGTCATCGTTATCTCTTAAAGGTGGATTAACTTTAAAAATCGAATTATTTATATTTTCATTTGTTTTAATAAGTGAAAAATAATGTGGTGCAGTTTCGCAGGTTAAATTCAAACCTTCTTTCTTTGCTTTTCTTATTAGTTCAATGCTTTCCTTAGTCGAAATATGGGCAAAATGAAGTTTTCCGCCTGTTTTTCGCAAGGTTTCAATTTCTTTTTTAACTGCTTCAAATTCACTTTCTTTGCTTCCGTTTAAGGACATGATTTCAGAATGAGAAATTATAAGTTCATTAGTTTTCAAAGCTTGAGCTAAAACCTCTTGATTTTCAATCGGTTTTCCGTCATTAGAAAAAGCAATTGCACTTTTATTTTTTAAACTTTTTATATCTGTTAATTCTTTTCCTT
Organism: Candidatus Gastranaerophilales bacterium; assembly: GCA_024408745.1. Lineage (GTDB taxonomy): Bacteria > Cyanobacteriota > Vampirovibrionia > Gastranaerophilales > JAILCC01 > JAILCC01. The sequence goes on from JAKSUS010000164.1 coordinate 2,105, forward strand.
CAAGATTTTTTGTTGTTGCACAAATAGGAAATAAATTATAGCCGTTTGCTTTTTGTTTAATAAATTCAAGAGTTTCAATATTGTCATTAACCGGTTTTGTATTTGCCATAGGACAAATGCAAGAGTAACCGCCATTTATTGCAGAATTTATACCTGTTTCAATTGTTTCTTTGTATTCATACCCCGGTTCTCTCAAGTGGCAGTGCATATCAATCAAACCTCGTGATAAGATTTGACCGTTTAAATCAATTCCGTCACCTTTGATATTTTCGGAAATATCAACAATTATTCCGTTCTCGATTTTTACATCGAGAATTGCATTTTTATCAATTAAAAAAGCATTTTTCAGAATAATCATTTATCCTTCTCCTACAATTTCTTTTAAAAGTGCCATTCTTACAAATACACCGTTTCTTGCCTGTTCAAGAATTGTTTTTCCTTTTTCACTTTCCAATAATTCTGATGTTATTTCAACATCACGGTTAACAGGGCCGGGGTGCATAAGTATTGCATTTGGTGCATATTCATCAAGAAGTTTTGAACTTATACGGTAATTTTTAATATATTCAGCTTCCGAATAACTTTCTAAAATTCTTTCACGTTGTATTCTTAACCCCATAACCACATCAGCATTAGTTATTGCAGTTTTTAAATCTTCAACATATTCAACATTTTTAGGCATGATTTGAGGTTTAAAATATTTTGGTGAACAAATTGTTATTTTTGCTCCAAAGTTATTCAAAAGTGCAATATTTGACTTTGCAACTCTTGAATGTTCAAGATCACCGACAATTACTACTTTTTTACCTGGAATATTTCCCAATTTTTCTTTCATTGTGAAATAGTCTAAAAGTGCTTGAGTCGGGTGAGAGGATTTACCTGTTCCCGCGTTTAAAAATTTTATAGGATAACTTACATTTTCAACTAAATTTTTAACTAAATTATCATCT
>JAKSUS010000165.1 GCA_024408745.1 Candidatus Gastranaerophilales bacterium
GGTTATGACATTGTATTAAATACTGATACAAAAACAAATGTCGAAACGAAAGAAGCAACTTCTGACAAGTTAGTTTTAGATTTAAAAAACACAAAAGTTGCAAAAGATGCAAATACTGTTTATAAAGATGCAGACGGTATTGAAAACGTTATTTTAAAACCTCAAGCAAATAATTTAGAAATTGAAATTAACGGTAAAGAAGCTGGTGAAAGCAAAGTTTCATTAAATAATGAAGTTACCGAAAAAGCACCCAAAAACTATGAAAATACGGTATTTGTAAATCTTCCTATGCATTCTTATGCACCGGTTAAAGATACAGAAGCTGAAAGTGAATCAAGTTTAATTTGGTTATTAAGAAGCATTAAACATTCACAAACTTTAAGAAGTTTATTAACATCTGCTAATTTAGGTTGGATTTTGTGCTTTACTTTAATGTTTGGATTTTTAATAATGACAAACCTTAAAAATCGTCCTCAAAGAAAAGTTAATGTTAAAATAAGCAACAATGATAATTTAGATACTGATAATACGTTATTAAAACAAGCGTTGGCTAGAAAAGAAGGTCTTATTGCCGAAGGTTTAGGCTCTCAAACAAGAACAACCATTAGTCCTAAAGCTGTTCAACCACAACCACAAAGAAGAACCATTCAGTCACAACAACCAACAGCTCAAAGACAAAATTACGGTTTGAGAGCCTATGGCAATCAACCTGCAAATGCAAGCAATAACTCTTTTAAAATTCAAAGCACACCATTACAAAGAGATGTATTGAGTGCAGCAACAGGAACATCAAGAAGACCAATGAGAGCAGCAACTGCTACAAAACAAGAATTAAAAGAAGATATGAGAAAAAATGAAGTTAGAATTGATAACGTAAAATTTTTGGAATCAATGGCTAAGATTTACGAAAGAAGCGGTCGCAGCGACTTAGCAAGCGGTTTAGCAAACAATATTAAGAGAGCAAAAACCAATAGATAAGAATTAGAGAATAGAGAGTAATTTGTTATAGTTACAAACCCGAAAATAAAATTTCGGGTTTTTTATTTTGTTTTTATGTCATTTTGAATTTGTTTCAATCGAGGTTTACTAAATTGATTATCATAAAAGATTTTCAACTTTTTATATATCAGAAGAAAATATAGAATTTGATAATGAAATGTGAACTATCAAAGTATTTCTTCACTTATTTTTTAATTCGTGATATTATAAATACGGTTGAAATATACAAATAATACACTTATAAGGAGAAGAAAATGAGTGAAAGAAAACTTGTCGGAACAGAAGAAATGTTCAAAAAAGCCTTAGCAGGTAAATATGCTATTGGCGCTTACAACGTAAACAATATGGAAATTCTTCAAGCAATTGCAGAAGCAGCAGAAGAAACCCGTTCACCAATTATTTTACAGGTTTCTGCAGGTGCAAGAAAATATGCTAACCAAACTTACTTAATTAAATTAGTTGAAGCAGCTTTAGAAACTACTACAGTTCCTATCGCTTTACACTTAGACCACGGTGCAGATTTCGATATTTGCAAATCTTGTATTGACGGTGGTTTTTCATCAGTTATGATTGACGGAAGCCGTTTCCCGTTAGAAGAAAATATCGCATTAACAAAACAAGTTGTTGAATATGCACACGCAAGAAACGTTAGTGTTGAAGCTGAATTAGGTAAATTAGCAGGCGTTGAAGATGCGGTTAAAGTTAAAGCTAAAGATGCAACATATACAGACCCTGAAGAAGCAGCAAGATTTGTTAAAGAAACCGGTTGTGATTCTTTGGCAATCGCTATCGGTACTTCTCACGGTGCTTACAAATTTAAAGAAGAACCAAGCTTAGACTTCGACAGATTAGCTGCTTGTAAAAAAGCTATCAACGAAGTTACAGGATATGATTTTCCAATCGTTCTTCACGGTTCATCATCAGTTCCTGAATACTTAGTTGCTAAATGTAATGAATTCGGCGGTCAATTACCTAACGCAAAAGGTGTTCCTGAAGATATGTTAGCTTATGCTTCTAAGAACGGTGTTGCTAAAATCAATATCGATACAGATTTAAGATTAGCAATGACAGCAACTATCAGGGAATTCTTCATGAAAGAACCTGAAAAATTTGACCCTCGTCAATATATGGGACCGGGCAGAGATGCTATCAGAGAACTTGTTAAACACAAAATGCAGGTTCTCGGAACAGCAGGTCACGCTGAATAGTTCTCAAAAACAATTTATAAATAGAGCAATAACCGATTGGTTGTTGCTCTTTTATAATTGATAATAGGATGTTGAATCTGTTTGCATATCTGACCAACCGCCAAACAAATCAGCATATATTTCTTCGCAATTCATACTGCCTAATTTAGATAATACATTATGTCTTTCTCTTAATTTATCTGTCGGAACATCATTAAGGTCTTCCCCGCCTAAAATTATAGGAATATTATCTTTTCCGCTAACTTCTTTATTAACATTTTGTGCAAATTTCTTTATTGAGTTCCTTAATTCTTCCCCTCGTTTATCAGATAATTTATAATGATTATTGATTTCTATATTATCAATTACGAAATAAATCTCGTTGCTTATATTTTTTGCGTAATAACAAAGTGCATTACCTACTGTTCTGCCTGTATTATTATCGACAATTTCTATCATATTAAACATTGTATTTAAAATATAATTTGGCATTGCAGAAGAATTTATCTCATTCATACCTATACAACATGTTGAATAATTCCCTTGGAAAATATCTTTTTGAGGATTTCTGTCCCACATTTTGATTTTCCAGTTAATTGATTTTTCTTTAATTGGTTTCATAGTGTGAATATCTCTAATTTTTGTTTCTAAATGCGATTTTATTGTTAATACAGACTTTGCTCTATCTCTGATTTTTTCATCGTTGCTGTTTTTGTTAGTATTTGCTCTTTCCCATAAACTATTTAATTTGTGCAAAATATCTTTTATAAAATTTTCTAAATTTGTTTTGTTGTTTCTTATATTTTCAGGAATAACAAACTTATCATTATTATTTA
>JAKSUS010000166.1 GCA_024408745.1 Candidatus Gastranaerophilales bacterium
TACACCAACTGATTTTGCAGTTGTTGTGGTTGATATTTCGTTATAAGACATAACCGAAATCTGCGGGAATGTTCGTTCTATCAATCTTCTGAATGCCAATCGTATCGGAGCGCTACAAAGTATTACCGGTTGATTACCCGTATTAACTATGACTTTTTCGATTTCTGAATTTAATCCGTCAATTAAACCTGTTGTGAAGGCAGGATCCAAGGTTAAATTTTGACCATCCTGACTTATTCCAGACATAATTGTTTCTTCAACATCAGGTGATAATGTTATTGATAACAATTCGCCTGTATCAGCAAGGTTTTGTTTGCAAATGTTTCTTGCTAAAGCTAATCTGCATTGTTCTGTCAGAAAATCCGAATTCTTATTTACTCTTGCAAAAGTACTTAATGTTTCAAGTATTGTATGCAAATCTCTCACGCTTATTCTTTCTCTCATAAGGTTTTGTAAAATGATTGGTATTTCGGAATAATTCATATCCTTCAATAAGTCGTCAACAAGACTTTCTGAAACTTTTTTAACATTTTCAACAAGCTGTTTAGTATCTTCTCTTGTCAAAATATCAGCAATGTTTTTCTTAATTATTTCGCAAAGGTGAGTTGTTACAACAGCAGAAGGACTGACAACAGTAAAACCGACACTTTCAACATATTCTTTATCCTTATCGGCTATCCATAAAGCAGGTAAACCAAAAGCAGGTTCTTTTGTTGCCATACCTTTTATACCGAATTTCTCCGCATCATTATTTGCATTCATTGCAAGGAATTTTTCAGGGTATACCGTTCCTGTTTCAAGAGGAATACCTTTTAATTTAATTTGATAAGAGTTTGGTGAAAGTTGAAGATTATCTCTCACTCTGATAGAGGGTAAAACGACACCGTAATCAAGTGCAGTTTGTTTTCTTATTTGTGCAATTCTCTCTAACAAATCACCACCTTGTTCTAAATCCAATAAAGGAACAAGTCTGTATCCTATTTCTATTTCCATCGGGTCAATTGACAACAATTCTAAAACTTCTTCACGTGAAGCTTTTTTCTTTTTCTTCAACCCTTTTTCTTCTAAAACTTCTTGTTTTTTAGCTTCTTCTTCAGCCTCTACACGTTTTTTATTTTCTTGTTGCATTAAGTAGGCAATACCTGCAAACATAGCACTTATGACCAAAAAAGGAATTGTCGGAAGCCCTGGAACCAAAGACAAAACAGCAAGCATACCTGATACGATATATAAAATTTTGGGGTCTGAAAACATTTCTTTTTCAATATCGGCACTCAACGATTTATCCTGACCTGCGGCACGGCTGACAATCAAACCTGTTGCGGTAGATATTAATAATGCAGGAAGTTGAGAAACCAAACCATCACCAACAGTTAAAATAGTGAAGGTTGAAGCAGCAGACATAAAGTCCATTTTCATTTGCCAAACGCCGATAACAAAACCACCGATAATGTTGATAATGGTGATAATGATACCTGCCATTGCATCACCTTTTACGAATTTGCTGGCACCATCCATAGTACCGTAGAAGTCAGCCTCTCTCTCAACTTTACGACGTCTTGCTTTTGCTTCATCTTCCGTTATTAGTCCCGAGTTCAAATCGGCGTCAATACTTAATTGTTTACCCGGCATACTGTCTAATGTGAAACGTGCGGAAACTTCTGCAACTCTGCCGGCACCACCTGTAATAACCATAAAGTTAATGATAACCAAAATTGCAAAGATTATGACACCGACAACGTAATTACCTCCGACAACAAACTGCCCGAATGCGTTAATTACATCACCTGCATGCCCGTATAATAAAATCAATCTTGTTGAACTTACGTTTAAGCCTAATCTGAATAATGTTGAAACAAGCAAAATTGTTGGGAATGAAGAGTAATCAAGCGGTTCTTTTGTATATAAACATACCAAAAGAATAATTACAGATAAGGAAATATTTATCGTCAAAAGTAAATCAAGTAATATTGATGGCAACGGTAAAATCATCATTGCAACAATAACGACAAGCCCGATAGCAAGTACGACATCATTGTTTTTTAATGTTGTTGCAAGTTTTTTTAAATCCATTAACCTCTACCTGTTTTTTTCTTATAAACATAAGCTAAAACTTCTGCAACCGCAGAAAATAGTTCTGCAGGTATTATAGCATCTATTGGCACTAATTTGTATAAAGTTCGTGCAAGTGGAGGATTTTCGACAACGGTAATTCCGTTATTTTCAGCAACCTCTCTTATCTTAAATGCAATTAAATCAACACCTTTAGCCACAACCATAGGCGCAGGTGCTACGGAAGTATCATATTTTAAAGCAACTGCATAGTGTGTAGGATTAGCTACAACAACGTCTGCCGTAGGAACATTTGCCATCATTCGCGAATTTGCCATTTGCATTTGTATTGAACGTATTTTTGATTTAATGGTAGGATCACCTTCTGCATTCTTTCTTTCGTCTTTAACCTGTTGCTTTGTCATTTTTAAAGACTTATTAAATTCATATTTTTGATATAACCAGTCTAAAATACCTATAATTAAAAGTGCTATACAAATATTGATAACTATTTCCATTATTATTGAACCTAATTTAACAAAGAACGTATCAACTTTAACTCCAAATAATGCAAGTATCTCTTCCTTTCTTTTTTCAATAACAGTCCAGGCAAATACACTTATAACCGTTAATATAATCATACTTTTTACTAAGGTTACAAACGTTTTAGGTTTAAATACATTAAATTTTTCAACTAAATTTTTTAATAATTTTGAAGGTGCATATCTTTCTAATTTAGGTTTCAAGATTTTCAGAGAAAATAATCCTTTCATTTGTATCCCTATTACAAATGCTACCGCAACAAACAATAAACTGAAAAATGGTAATAATATTGAAAAAATCA
>JAKSUS010000167.1 GCA_024408745.1 Candidatus Gastranaerophilales bacterium
CCTTTATTAAGACTTGATTTAGGTAAGATTTTCAGCGGTTTAGTCGGAAGCAGTGAAGAAAATATGCGTAAAGCTATTGCAACCGCAGAAGCCGTTGCACCATCAATTTTATGGGTTGATGAAATTGAAAAAGGTTTAAATGGTGTAAGTTCAAGCAATGACAGCGGTGTTTCTTCCCGTATTTTCGGAACCTTCTTAACATGGATGCAGGAAAAAGAAACTCCCGTTTTCGTAATTGCAACAGCAAATAATATTAAATCGTTACCGCCTGAACTCTTGAGAAAAGGGCGTTTTGATGAAATATTCTTTGTTGATTTGCCAACACTAAAAGAACGTGTTGAAATCTTCAAAGTCCATTTAACTAAACGATTAAAAGACCAAGAAGTTTCAAAGAATATTCCACTTACCGATGAAACATTTACACGACTTGCACAAATGACTGAAGGCTTTATCGGTGCAGAAATTGAACAAGTTGTTATTTCGGCTTTATGTGAAGCATTCTTTGAAAACAGAGCATTGGAATTTTCTGACTTAGAAAAAATAATTTCAACAACCGTTCCGCTTTCAACAACTCAAAAGGAACAAATTGTTGCTTTAAGACAATGGGCAAACGTCAGAGCCGTCAGTGCAACAAAGAAAGAAGATTTATCCCAATACAAACAAGAAGAAGGAAACGAACCGCCTGAAAACAAAGATGTTTCGCAATCTCGCGGCGGTAGAACTTTAGATTTTTAGAAAGGATTTAATATGTCATTAAGCGTAGAAGCAAGACCTTTTGAATTAATCTCTGATTTTATGAATATGGTTAATTCAATCAAAAACGAATCTCAACAAGCAGTAAGAAATTTTAATATTGTAAACAGCAATATTCAGCAAATAATTGAAAAAAATAAAGATAACATAACCGAAGAAGTTCAGGAAGAAATTTTAAATACAATCTGCAAAGAGTATGAAACAAACTTTGTAAATCAAGACGTTTTAACTAAAACCATTGAGGAGCATGGCTTTGATAATGTTGAAGTTAACGGTGAAAACATTACCTGTGAAAAAGATTTCTTTAAAGTTGAATTTTCTCGAGAAGAAGGACTTTTAGACAACGGTGAAAAGAAACCTTACAAAATGAAAATTACAACAGAATGTACCGAAGATGAAATCGCAGAATTATTAAATAATATCAATATCGAATATACTTCTAATTCACAGGAAGAAAATTATATCAAAATCAAAGAACGTCTTGAAAATAAAGGCTTAAAAATCAACGAAGAAGAAGTATTTGATGATGATACGATTGTTTTAACGGTTAATCTTGATTAAGGAATTATAATTATGGCTAAACAATTAAAAATAAAATTATTACCGAACGGCAAAATTCAAATGGAAACACAGGGAATAAAAGGTAAAAAATGCCTTAAATACGCAGAACTCCTTGAAAAATTAGCAGATGCAAAGATAACAAAACAAGAATTTACTTCGGAATATTACGAACAGGAAACAGAAAACATAGCTTCCGAACAGGAACAACATTTGTTTGAATAAGTATGAACTTTGATAAATTAAATATGGGGTAGCCCTCTCAAACTCCCCTCATGTCCTCAAGTAGTGATAGAAATACCGACATGAAAGGGGGTGATTATATGGATAAAGAGATAGTAAAAAGAGCTATCAAACTGCTGATAACTCTTTTACAAATTGTCTTAATATTCTTATAAGGGGGTGATAGTAGTCGGTTAAGACTTAGCGGAGTTTTGACCGACTCCCCTATATTATTATTATATAACTTTTTTATTAAAATTCAATACATATGCAAAAATACAATAAAATTGGGCTTTGTGGGATTCGAACCCACGACCAATTGATTAAGAGTCAACTGCGCTACCAGCTGCGCTAAAAGCCCAAGTGTATTTAAAGTTTTTTCAGTTTTCATGCTTTTATTGTAACATGAAAAATTTATTATAATAATTTTTCTTTATAATAAATTGTTTTTATTTAAAAATATTACTATTCTTCAAACGCACTTTCTTTATAAAAACAATTATTGTTTTTTTATAAAAAAAGGCAATTTTTTTTGAGAAAAATACTTTATTAATATGTGAAGGTAATCAACGTAAGGTAGTAAATAAAATGAAAAAGAATGTATCCGCATGTGAAGAAAGTATTTTGAAGTTTTTTAAAAACTTTAATCGTGTATTTGAAAATGATGCGATTGACACAATTGTTTCGTCTGAATTTCCACGTCAATATGCATTATTACCCTTGTTGGTAAAATCTCAATTATATTATAACCAACAATAAAAAATTATCCCTCCTAAATAATTACCCGTAATTGTAAACTTTTGCTAAGATTATTTTAAGTCTTAGCATTTTTTTTATTTAAAATGTTTTTATTTACATGTAATAGTTTAATAGGTATTTCGACATGGCTATAGATGGAATAAATCCATTTCAAAGTTACAATACGAACCTCGGAATTAACCAACAAGTTGGCGGTCAAGGCGGTCAGCCTAAAGTTAATCCCTTTAGGGAAATACAACCTGTCGAAGGTCCTAAAGAAGTCGGTCGTGGTGAAGCATTTGCTGGCTTCAATCCAACGAAATGGGTTGAAGGTTGCAGCGGTTTAAAACAAGGTGCATTAGGTGAAGATGGTGCGGTCAGCAGTTATAACCTTGGTCATAAACCTACAAAATTAGGTGCAAGACTGAACTTCATTGACGGTGCTTATCAGTTTTAATCAGTAATCGTGTGTTCTTGTAGCAGGTCTTAGACCTGTCATTTGGCATGCCCAAAATTATTTAAAATTATTAATTAATTCTAATAAAACATTTTTATAATCATTGTCTTTAAAATTCGATAATGATTTTTCGGCTTCAAAGGTTGCTGATTATCTTGATTAT
>JAKSUS010000168.1 GCA_024408745.1 Candidatus Gastranaerophilales bacterium
TCATCCGCTATATCTTTTGTATTATCCTTAAAAGAACCATCATTAACGATAATTGCCTCGAAACTTGACATTGTCTGTCGTTGAACTGATTTTAAGCACCTCAAAAGGTATCTTTCGACATTATACACTGGGATTATTACCGATACAAGTAAATCAGCAACAAGACTTTTAACCACAGCAAATTTAACCTTAAATGAAAACAGAAAAAATATAAGAATGAGCACTTATAATCTTTCTAAAACTACCGAAAATTTATCAACCGTTACGGAAAATTTGAAGTCATCATTAGATAAAGACAAATTAGAAAACACAACATCTAATATTGAAGAAATAACGGAAAATGTAAAAGTTTTAACCGAAAACCTGAATGAAACCATAGACAGAACAAACTCAACAATGTGTGAATTAAACGGTGCGGCAAAAAATATTAACAAAATAACAAAAGATGTTCAAAAAGCCGTTTCTAAAAGAAAAGGATTAACAGGTATTTTACTCGGACAAGAAAATTAAAAAATATTTATTTATTTTTTTGATGCCTGTGCAAAAAATGAATCAACTACATTTTGTTGCTGATTGTTAATTGCGGGTTCTAATTTCGCAACTGTTTGTGCATCAAAATTTTCATGCATATGTTGTTGCTTAACTTTCTTTCTTGTAAAGCGTATGTTAAATGCAGGAATACCCCAGCCTAATAATGCTGTTACAAAGACAAGACTTGCAATAGACGGGATTGCTTTTAGTCTTTGTGCAGATTGAACCAAACCGTTTTTATCACTACTCAAAATATTTGTTAAACCTTCAAATGCACCTTTAATATTTGCATCAGTTGAAGTGAATGCATTTTCAAGAGCTTTTAAAATATTTTCCGAAGTTGCTTCTTTGCCTTGTAACATTACTTTTACATGGTTCATACCTTCATCGCCTAAAGTAGAAAATGCCTTTTTCAAATCACCTTTTCTGCTAACGATATTTTTTGCCATAGTTAAAACTTTTTCAGGCATTAATTTCGCTTTAGAGTACCAATTTTTCAAGTTATCAAAACCAAAATCGCCGGTAGAAAATATTTTATTGGTTTCCGTTGATGTAGGGATTTTGCTCAATTTGTCAATGCCACGTTGCATCCAGTTTTTAATTATGGGTACTGCTAACATTGCAGCACCAACCGTTATGCCATCACGAGTTAAGACTTCACGTCTTTCATGTGCATCACGGGATTTATACCATCTTGCACCCAAAACAAATATAAAGCCGATTGCAAGTAAAGACCAACGGCCTAATGCACCAACTCTGTTCATTTCAAATTTACTACTTATAGAGTTAGGAATAAATTTTCCTATTCTATTGGCTCCTCTTTGAATAACAGATTGATTACCAAGTGCTCTTGGTTCAACAGGATGTATTATATTTAGCATTTTGATACCTCCTGTTTATTTTCTTCCAAGCCGTTTAATGCAGGATTTTTCTTTGATAATTGATATATCCTTGGAATAATAGATAAGAATGCTGCTAACGCTGCAGTACCACCGATACATAAGAGTTCTCTTCCGTTTAATCTTATTTCTGTTAATTTCCTTATTATATTTTCAACGGCACTTGCATTTTTCGTTGTTAGTTTTTCAATTGATAATTTAGTAGAAGGAATAACATCTTCCATATATTTACGTGCAAATTCATATAAATCACGAGCAACTGTACCGTATTCTTTAACATCTTTACTTGTTCTTACTCTTACACTAAATGGTATTGCAAAAGTATTTTCACGTTTTGCATGGTCAAAGAAGGTAGCATTTATATTTGCGATTAAGTCATTGAATTTATCGATTCTTATTCTTCCTTCTTTCCACTTGAATTTCGTACCGATTGAATCTGTTAATTGAGAAACAAATTCTTGTTTGTATTCTGCCATTGTCTTTGCAGGATTTTTAACATCTAATTTATCTTTTGCATTTGTAAATAAATCATCGAATAATTTACCTGCAAAAGTTTTCTGCATATCTTTACTTTCCTGATTAACTATGGTAGGTGCGGTAGATTTAAATGTTTCAGAGAATTTTGTCAATATATGAGTCGGTATTTGTGTTGCTTTACCTAACATGCGTCCTGCCAAAATAACAGCACCAATAGGTATTAAGAACATGCTTGGTCCTGTTATACTTTCTCTTAAAAGTTCTTCCATACCTGCCTGATAATTAAGATGCCCTAATTCTTCTTTATTTCTGTGGAAACCTTGCCATACACGAGGAAGAACCAAACCTAACATGTCCATTATGCAAAATTCAGCAAAAAATCCGCCTCTTTCAACAAAGTGCATTAAGCCTTTGTTGGCATTTCCAAGACAGGATAAGAAACCTCCACCTTTAAAACTTTGTTGTCTGTTGTTTATATTTTTATTATTCGTAACCCTGTAATTATTTGTTACGCTTAATTGATTTACCTGCATGACCTACCGCAAAAATAAATATAATACTTATATTATTTACAATACCTATCAAAACAAAAAATTGCCAATAAATCTCATTTTTTATATACTATCTTAATAATTTTTTACAAAAAATAAGACAAGAATAAGAGATTTTACGGTCTTTCGATATAAATTGCATTATCCATTGGCAAAATTTGACTGATAATATTTGCTTTGCAAGAAATTATTACCATATAAATTCCATCCCCTTTTACCATTCCCAAATCATCAAACGGTATTTGCATTTCCCAAACATCAGAATGGAAATAATTAATATTGTTTGCCAAATTCACTTTCCATAAAGAATTTTCTATTGCTTCAGAAAAAACTATCGGCATAATTCTTTCTTTTGTAGTCGGTATTTGAATTTCATGTGTATAAACATATTTTAAAATCTGAGGAACACTCTCATT
>JAKSUS010000169.1 GCA_024408745.1 Candidatus Gastranaerophilales bacterium
TTTCAATTTCTATATTATTTGCATCTTGTTGTCTTTTGTTTTCTGCTTTTCTATCATTACATTCTTTTATTTGATTTTCCAAAGAAGAAATTTGTTGTTGAATTTGTGCTTTTTGTTCTTCCGGCATATCTTCAGTTATTTGTGCAGATAACTCTGATATTTGACCTTGAAGATTTGAAATTTGAGTATCTAAAGTGCTGTTTTGAGTTTCTAAAGTTGAATTTTGATTTCTCAAACTTGCGTTTCTATTGTTCAAAGAATTTATTTGGTTATTGTTTTGTCTAATTGTTTCTTCGTAGTTGCTGATATTTCTATCATGTTCTGCAACAATTCCTGCCTTTTCAAGTTTTAAGTTTGATATAGTATTTGTATAATTTGCTATTTTGCTTTCTGATTCTGTCTTTTTGTTTTCTAAGTCTGCAACTGTTGAATTACTTCTTAATAATTGTTGGAAAATACTTTCTTGTTGAGTTGCTAAATTATCGGCTGAACCTTGAGCCATTTGACGTAATAATAATTGTGATTGCTGTTGCGCAAGTAAAGATTGATATTCTTGTTGAATATGTTCTTCATCTATTTTTGCAAAATCTTGTGCTGAAGCTTTAAATTGTTCAGTTGCTTCAGATTCAGAAACTTTTGATTTTGCAGCAACGATAAGAGCATCATGGCTAAAATCAATACCTTGATTTGAACTTAACTGCCCAAAGGTGTAAGCAACTCTTTTTTTGTTTTGATTGTCAACAAGAACTGAATTTGGTGAATTTGTAATTGTTGTCATTATCCTATTACTCCATATTTATTTCTCTTGTATATATAAAGTATATCATTTTCTTCGAATTTCAATTTTTACATTTATTGTTACATAACTTTACAATTATCCTAAAAAGCCCTAATTTACTGAATTATACGCCATATAAAAAATGAATAAATCAAAAATAAAAATAGCATGTATTATATATAAATATGTAATTATTATAAAAACTTGCAAAAAGCATGGGTTTGTTATACTCTAAAAGTATAAGTTAAGCGGATGTAACTCAATGGTAGAGTGCCTGCCTTCCAAGCAGGTTGTTGCGAGTTCGAGTCTCGTCGTCCGCTATTTTTTATGCAAATTTTTAAAAACATGCTAAAATAATAAAAGTATTAAACATTTGAGGGTTAAAATGGATAATAAATTAAAAAATAACAAATCCGTCATGCTGAAACTTGTCCGAAGCATCTCATTAATGTTGAATAATTGGTGCAAAAAATTGCACCCTACAAAACTAAACCATTCACCTATTCACCTGTTCACCTGTAAACAAGCCTTTACTTTTGCTGAACTTATGATTTCGCTTGTAGTTATATCAATATTGGCAGCAGTTTTGTATCCTAATTTAATGCACTTCAATCCTAATTCAAATAAACCTTTGTTTAAAGCTGCTTATAAAACTTTATCAAATGCTCTTGCTGAAATTACGGTTGATAAAACCAACGGTCAGTTAGTTACAACCGGAGCAAACACAGGGCAACGATTATGTATAGATTTTTGTAATAAAGCAAATGTAATTGATGAAGTAGCCGGCAACACTTGTACTCAAAATTGTGCAGATAATATACTTACAACAACAAACGGCATGAGATGGTTATTTGAAAATCATATAAACTATCCTATATTAGAATATCATGTTGCACCAATACCACAAAAATCCGCTTTCAGAATAACAGTTGACGTAAATTCATCTAACAATACACTTTCTTCAAGTATGCATTGCGGTATAAGTACCGCTAATAACTTTAGCGCCAATGGTCATGAAAATGATACAGGTATTTTTTGTTATGATAATACGACAAATGCTACTAATGGTATATATACCGCACTTCCAAATAATCTTAATGTAAACGGTACATTCAACCTTGATAATGTCAAAGCACAGGATACATTTCAGTTTTTAGTTGACGAAAAAGGTAAAATAATAAGTATTTCACCTGTCGGTTGGGCAATATTGGAAGATAGTATTCAATTAGATTAAAAACAATTTTATATAAATAAAAAGCACCTCTAAAATAGAAGTGCTTTTTAAATTATTTTATTGTTTCTTATTAGAAGAACAATCCTGCTTCTCTTGCCGCATCTGCTAATGCTGCTACTCTGCCGTGATATAAGAAACCGCCTCTGTCAAATACAACACATTCAACACCTTTTTCTTTTGCTTTGTTTGCAATTGTTGTACCAACTAATTTAGCAGCTTCTACATTACCGCCATTTTTAACATTATCTCTGATGTCTTTGTCTAAAGTGCTTGCAGATGCCAAAGTTACTTTGTTTTCATCGTCAATTAATTGTGCATAAATATGTTTACCGCTCTTGTAAACTGCTAATCTTGGTCTTTCAGCACAACCTTCTAATTTGACTCTGATTCTTTTGTGTACTTTTCTGATTTGTTCTTTTGCTACTTTCTTTTTAATCATTTCTTTCACCTAAGCTTTCTTTTTGTACTAATTACATAGGACTTATTATTTTTGCCCTTGCCTATGTCGCTTTATATGGGCTACTTTTTATCGTCTCGTTATTATGCTTCGCATAAAGGATTTTCTTTGAGAATTATTTTTAGATACAACTTTTGTAAAAGTGTCTTTTACAGGTGGTAATGAGATTTTTTTTGTTCTTGAAACCACCGTTGATGTTCCTTTGGTCATAAATCTTAAATAATTAAAATCTATTAAATCAAACGCTAACAACCAATTACTCATATCTAAATACAAACCTCATAGTAATTTAAGTTTTATCCTAAATTATTTTTTACCAGTCTTACCGGCTTTTCTTCTGATGTGTTCGCCAACGTATTTAATACCTTTTCCTTTAT
>JAKSUS010000017.1 GCA_024408745.1 Candidatus Gastranaerophilales bacterium
ATTTTCAATTTTGGTTTTAATGAGAGAACTAATCTCGTCAGGTCTGATACTCATTGTCTTTATCCTCTATATTAACTGCATTTGTAATTTTTTTAACTGTGTTTTTATACTTCCGTCAATAACTTTTCCGTCATAAGAAAGTATAACTCCGCCAATAATATCTTTATTGATTTTATGTTTAAGTTCAATTGTTTTACCGGTCATGTTCTGTAATTTCGTTTTTAACTGATTATTCATATCATCATCAAGTTCTATAACGCTTTGAACTTCAACTTCAATAATATTTGCTTCTGTTTTTAACATTTGATTATATAAATATTCAACATCAGGAAGTAAAAACATTCTGTTTTTATCAGCCAAAACATTCAAAAAATTATATAATTTTTCATCAATTTTATCTTTAAAAGATTTTTCTAAAATCTCTTTTTTATCTTCTTTTTTAATAACAGGGCTTGTGAAAAAGTCCGCTATATCAGGGTTTGTCGTAAAACTGTTAATGATTTCTTTTAAATCGTTACCGATTTTTTCAACCGAATTATTTTCTTTTGCGGTTTGTAAAAGTGCTTTTGTATAACGCTGTGCAAGGGTTATGTTTTTACTTAAATTTTCATCTGCCATTATTCAACCCTCATATTTTCTAAATCGTTAATAAAATTATAAATTAATTCTCTGTGAGTGTTTTCATCAAGAGAATTTTCAATATATTCTTTCGAAACAGCTACTGCAGCATTTGCAATTTTCTTTGTAATTTCTTCTTTTGCTTTGCTTTCATAGCCTTCTTTTAAAATATTTGCTCTGTTTTCCAAATTAACAAGTTCATCTTTTAACTTGCTTTCTGCTTTTTCTTCAAGATTTTTTGCAAGTTGTTTTGCGTTTTGGACAATTTCTTTTACATCATTATCAACATTTTGTAAAGATGTTTTAGTGTCGGCTAAATGTTTGATTGCTTCTTCTTTTTTATTTTCGGATTTTTTAATTGTGTTAATTGTTTCTTCGCTCTTTTTAGCTAACATACCTATAATATCAAGTTTAAAGAACAATAACCAAATGAAAAAGGCTAAAACAAGAATGAAGTTTATGATATTTGAATGAAAAATATATTCTATCATAATTCACCTCTCATTGCTTTATCGACAATTTCATCATTAACGTTCACAACTGCAACATCTTTCTTCAAGATTTTGGAAATGATTGTTGCGGCATGAGTTCCGATTTCTTTGCGGAGTTCATTTTGTACCGCAACTTTTTCATCTTCCAAATTCTTTTTAACTTCTTCTATTTTGCTGTTAGAATTTCGTTTTGCCTGTTTTACCGCAACATCAAAGTTTTCTTGCGATTTAATTGAAGCTTCATTTAATATTTGTGAAGATCTGCCTTTTGCATTGGCAATTTTTTTATCTTTTTCATCAACCAAAGATTTTGCTTCGGAAAGATTTTTTTGTGCATCCTGTTCGTTACCTGAAATATAGTTTGCACGTTCTTCCAAAGTTTTTTTCATCGGTTTATAGAAAATTAAATTTTCTATAATCACAAATAAAATGAAACTTATTGCTATAACTATTGTTGTTCCGTTAAATTCAAGCATTTTTTATACCTATTTTGCTGCACCTAACAATAAGAAGGCGATAACTAATGCGTACAATGTAAGTGCTTCCATAAATGCAAGACCGATAAACATTAAAGTTTGAACTTTGCCTGCCATTTCAGGTTGTCTTACTGTTGCTTCAATTGCTGCCGCAACTGCCGTACCCATACCAAAACCGGGGCCTAATGCGCCTAAACCGATTGCGATACCCATTGCTAAAAATGCTGCTGCTTTTGCTTCCATAATTTTTTCTCCTTTTTTATTAACCTAATTACAATGTAATTTTATTCTTCGTCTGATACTGCTCCTGCTATATAAGAAGCCGTTAAAATTGAAAATATAAATGCTTGGATGAAAGCTACAAATACTTCAAAAAGCATAAATGGTATTGGTAAAATGAGCGGTAATAAACCAATCATTACCATAATGATAATTTCACCTGCCAAAATATTGGCAAAAAGTCTAAGAGACAATGATAACGGTCTTGTCGCCAAATCTAATATTTCCAAAAGTCCCATCGGAGTAAAGAATACTTTGAAGTATCCGATAAAACCTTTTTTCATTACACCTGAAACTATGTAAAAAATAACCGCTAAAATTGCTAAAGTTGCAGTTAAATTTATGTCATTTGTCGGTGATGCAAATTCACCATGCGGCAAGTGGTATAACTTCCAAGGAAGTTGACCGATTAAATTTGAAGTTAAAATAAACAAGAATAGTGAACCGATAATCGGTGTAAAATTTTTGCCCTCTTTGCCGATTTGTGAAACAGGAATACTCTCTAAAGCCTTGTAAACCATTTCTGCAAAACTTTGAAATTTTCCCGGTTCTCTTTTTAAACAACATGTAACAAGACCTGAAATAACCATTACAATAATCATTGCAAACCATGCCGTTAAAACCGTATCCATATTAACAGTTAAGCCGAATAACGTATAATTCCAATGTTCACCAAATTCTAAATTCACTTTATTCTCTTACTCTTCTTATTTATTATCTTCAACTTATATAATACTAAATTTTTCAATTTTTAACAACTTTTTATTGAAATAATCTATACTAATTTATCTTCCGCTAAAAGAGCAGCACCTATCATGCCTGCATAGTTTCCGGCTTTTGCGGGAAGAATTTTTAACGGTGTAGTAACGATTTTATCATTAATTGTTTTCTCTATTTTTTCGTAATTTACTTCGCCTGATAATCCGCCTGAAATAACAATGTTATCAGGATCAAAAATATTAGCTAAACTCGTTAAACCGATAATTATTTCGTTTTCCCAAGTTTCATAAGCAATCTTGCAAAACTCATCACCGTTTTTATAACCTGCAATTACATCAAAAGTTGTTAACTCTTCTTTGGTTTTATCTGATAAAATTGATGTTTTAAATTCAGGAAGCATTGAAGATAATTCCTGAATTGTTCTTCTGAAACCGGTACCTGAGCCGTAAGCCTCAAAGCAGTTATATTCACCGCAAGTGCAACTTCTCTCCGGTTTTATTCCTAACATCAAATGCCCAACTTCACCTGCTGCACCTGATTTTCCTTTTAAAATTTTACCGTCTAAAATTATTCCGCCGCCAACTCCGGTTCCTAACGTAACTGTTATTGAACTTTGACTGCCTTTTGCCGCACCGATTTTATATTCTGCAAATGCAGCAGCATTAGCATCATTTTCTATTATGCAGGGGATATTAAATTTTTCTTCAAAAATTTTTTTAAATTCAATATCAGGATAATCCTTCGGTAAATTTCCCGTTGAACCTATTACTCTTGAATTGTCATTATTAACTGCACCTGCCGTTGCTATTGCAATTGCTTTTATATCTGCAATATTTAATAATTTTTCAACAATATCAAAAACGATTTCAATAATTTTTTGAGAATTATAAGGTGTTTTTTCTTTTATAATTTCACTTATAATTTCACCGTTTTCAATAACGGCACCCGAAATTTTTGTTCCGCCTATATCAATACCTGCTATTTTCATTATCCTTACTCCCGTTCAATAATGTAATTTATTTATATTATAAAATGTCGAAAGGAGTTTTTACAATATGTTAATTAAAATGTCTTGATTCAAACACATTTGGTACTGAATTTTTTATAACATTAATTTAATAAGTTAAATTTTTTAGTTTTATGTAACTAATTTAGTCTCATATGTTATGAACCTTAACATAAAATTGCTAATCTGTACTTAATTGAATATAATAAAATCAGATAATTTATATTGAGAAATTTATGGAAACGTACACCAATTCCATGTTGAAGGACTGGAAAACTTGTAAAAATAAGTATTATTTTAAATATATAAAAAAAATTTATATTCCTCAAAAAGAGGATACTTTTGAATTAGGTAAAAAAGTTCACGCACTAATCAGTTATTATCTGAACGGTTTTGACATGTCGTTAATGGAAAAATCGGTTAATGATGAGATTTTGGAGCATTATCACAGTATTTTAAAACATCCTTTTTTAAAACAAAAACATTTTTTATCCGAATGGGGTTTTAATGTAAATGTCAAAGATACCGATAATCTTTTTGTCGGTCGTATTGATGCGATTTTTTATGATGAAAAAAATAACAAATATTCTATTGCAGACTGGAAAACAGGAATGAAAATTTCTCAAAATCCGATTATTGAACCTCAGGCACAAATTTATTTATACGCATTTTTTAAAGCACAAAAAGATTTAAAAATAAATTTTAAAGAAGATGATTTAAGTTTTACGTTTATTCAAACTCCTTCGTTAAAAGAAAGTTCCATAAATTTTTCAAAAGAGTTATACCAAAAGTTTGAAGATGATTTTATTATGACGATAAATGATATAAAAAAATACAAATACGAAAAAGAATTTGAGGAAAATCAAAAATGCAAATATTGTGAGTATAAATTTATGTGCCAAAAAAATTAGGCATATTTTTGTTTAATAACAACTTTTAATTACTTTTTGTTTTTATTTATATAGGTAAAGGCAAGGCAAATGACAAATCTTAATAGTCCGACAAGGTTAGAATTAGCAAATACTTTTTCTTCTTTTCTGCCTATGGAAAGGGTTAACAGGACTTTTTTGCCTCAAAACAGAGAAAGCAAAAGACATAAATTTGAGAGAAAATACGGCATGCTCTATACAGGTGTATCGGTAGCAGCAGGAGGGGGAATTTTATACGCCTTGCACAGAGGGGGACAATTATTTAACTTTACTAATTTTCTCAAAAAGCACTTTACCAAATATCAGGCTAAAACCTTTAATAAATTAGGAGAATATCCGTTTTTCCAAAAAATAAGATATGCAACAGGTTCCGGCATTTCTTATGTCAGCCAAAAGATGTTGGAATTCGGAAATATTGTCGGAAACATGAACCCGTTTAAAGATATTGCCTTTAACCGTTTTACGGGTAAAATCGGATTAAATCCGTTTTTAGACAGAGTAACGGCTTTCTTTACCAAATCAGCAAAAAAATTAACCTTGTCTAAATATGAACGAGCCGGAGAAGATTTGTTAAAATTCAGAAACTGTTTAGGAGAAGTTATTACCAAACTTAACGCAAAAGGAGGTGCGAATAAAGCTCTTGCCGAAAAATTAGCAGGTTATTCACATGACTTAGAAGAAGAAATGCAAAAAATTGTCGGTCAAAACTTTACCCAAAGATTTGATAATACTGTATCAATGTTAAATAATCATACTGAAGAGCAATTTTTAGAAGTATTTAAAAGGTCAAAAGATAAATCATTCTTTGGAACATTATTTGAAAAAGTAAAAGAGTGTGGTGATTTCCTTCCTGCAAAAGTTATGGAAAAATATAAGAATTTATTATTTAAAGATTTAAACGGTTCTAAAATGAAAATTTCTAACAGTATTTTAGACTTATGTCAAACCTTATCAAAATCGATTGATGATATATTTTATTCAGCACCGTTTAAAAATGAAAAAATTAGTCAATCTTACTTAAAAATTCGTGATTTATTAACACAATTTAAAGATCCGTCAATATTAAAAGGCAAACGTGCGATTATTCGTGCTAATTTAATTAAAGAATTAGAAAAAGCAAGCATTGAATTTTCTGCAATGCAAAATGGCAACACTAAAACAACAGCTTTAAATCATCTTATTAAAATTATTAGTGAAGATAAAAAAGGTATGGTTGAAGAAGCTGTTAGTCTTTGCAAAGCTTTGAAAAAAACAGATCCTGAACTTTATAAAGAATTAATTAAAACAAGAAATCAATTCCAGCACAGTTTTAATGAAGCAATTAATTTTGAAACCGATAAAACATATAGAAAACTTCTTGATTTTTCTCTTCACTCTTTGCCGACTGACTTTTTAACAATATTTGCAGGCATTGGTGGGGTCGGGTATGTCCTTGCTAACCGTAGAAAATCAAGACGTGAAAAAATGAGAACAAATATTGAAAAAGGCATTCCTGTTTTAGGTGGTATTGCTGTTTCGTTCTTATCAAATATGAGAATGGTTGCATCAGGAACAGGTGCAATATTTTTAGGTTTGGTTTCAGGTATTGCCTTAAACCGAATAGGCAGAACCATTAATCATTACTACATGAAAAAAGAATTTGAAGAAAAAATGAAAAACAGAAATATCGCTTAGTCTGTTAATACCTGCTTTACTTCAGCAACTTCATCAAAGAATAATTTTGAATTTCTTTTAAAATCTTCCGTATCACCGCTTACGAAAAATTCAAGTTCTGTTTTCCTTAAATTATTCAATAATTTGTTTTGTTTTAAAAACTCTTTCGTTTTAATTGCCAAACAAACTGCAGGATTAATAAAGAAATCGTCTTTTAATCCTAATTTTTTCATAGCAGGGACTAAAAACGGATAATGTGTGCAACCTAAAATAAGATGTTCAATTTGTTCATCTAATAACGGTTTTAAATATTCTTTTAAAGTTTTTTGCAAATTTTCGCTTTCAAGTTCACCGTTTTCAACAAATTTAACAAGTTTAGGACAATTTTGCTGAAAAACTTTTATCCCGAAAGGTTCTATCGCATTTTTGTAAGCATTTGATTTAACGGTTGCTGTTGTAGCAATTAAACCTATTTTTTGAGTTTTAAAACTGCTTATGTATTTTGCTGCAGGTTCAATTAAACCTAAAATTTCAAAATCATATTCATCTTTTACAAGTTTCAAAGTATTAGCGCTGCAAGTGTTGCAGGCAACGATAACCGATTTTACTTCTTTGGCTTTAAAAAAGTCTAAAATTCTTCTTGTACAAATGAGTAATTCATCAATTGATTTATCCCCATAAGGAACTCTCAAAGTGTCGCCAAAATATATAAATTTTTCATTTGGGAGTTCTCGGACAAGTTCTTTTAAAACGCTTAAACCGCCTACTCCTGAATCAAAAACGCCTATCGGATTATTATTTTCCATTACTTTGTCCTTTTTGTACAAATTCAATTATACCATCCACAATAGCTTTTGCTGTAGCTTTTTGACGTTCATCCTCAAAAAGTTCAGTTCTTTCTTGTGCATTAGAGATAAAACCTGTTTCAACCAAAATGGCAGGTGCTGTTGTATGGTTAATTACATAAAACATTGATTTGAAAAGTCCTCTGTCGTTTGCTTTAATATTTTTCATCAAATGATTTTGAACACATCTTGCAAACTCTCTGCTGTTTTCTTTATACCAATGTGTTTCAATGCCGTTAATATTTGATTTCTCAGAGGAATTAAGGTGAATACTTACAAACAAATCAGCATTTTCATAATTAGAAATACTTACTCTATCCTGTAAGCTTACAAAAGTATCATCTTTTCTTGTCATAATAATTTTTGCACCTTTTGCTTCGAGCCCTTTTTGGACTAAAAGAGCCATTTTTAATGCAGGATCTTTTTCATACATTTTACCTGAAACCGCACCTGAATCTTTTCCGCCATGTCCTGCATCAATAACAATAACTTTATTTTTTAACGGTTTAGCAAGAGTAGATTTTGAAGTTTGTTTATCTGTTATTTGTTGTTTTTGTTCATCTTTTTTAATTTCTTCTAAAGAACCTGTTAATCTTATTGCAATAAGTTTTCCGTCTAATGACATGCCTGTTTCAACTTTCAGAGTATCGCTGACAGGGAATAAAACCGATAATTTATCCGAGTCTGTTGTCATTTTTTGTGTTGTAAAACCGCCAAACTGCAAAGTCTTATTTGCTTTAATAAAAGGTGCATTACTTTCATAATCAACATTTAAAAAATCTATTAAGAATTTATTATTGGTTCTTCTTACGGAATGAATTACAGGCTGGCTAAATTCTAAAGTAATATAGTTTTCATTAGCACTTTTAACATTCATATTTACTTTTTTAACAACACTTGGGATATTTGTATTCGGCAAAATCCCGATTTTATCATCATTAATATTGTTGATAAAAATTCCTTGTGCATCAGGCGAAATGAAAGATTTATACAAAACAGGATTATCTGTTGTAACAACAAATCTCAATGTATCGGCATTAAATTGTCCGACTTTTATGCTATCGCCGTTTGATAGTTTATATTCACCATATAAATCTTTATTCTGAACGGTTGTATTTTGCATATCAAAAACAATTCTTATCGGATTAGTCAGAATGAAAGGTCTTGATAATTTAACGTTACCGACACCTGTTATTAGCAAACCTGCTTTCGTTTCAATAACTTTTGTAACTATGTATTTTGAAAATTTTGCAACACTTATATTTTCAGAAGTTTTATTTTTATATTCTTTTGGCAAAACATCAGAAAATATTATAGGAATTGCGTTAGAGCCAAATTCAAAATTATTCAGTTTAAAAGTTAAAGTTTGACCGTTTTTTATAAGTTTTATATTTTTTAAATTGTCAATAGATTTAGCATAAAAAACTAATCTGACTTTATTGGGTTTCGTTGCATATTGGGCAATTACAACTTTATTTATTTTATTATTTTTAAATTCTATTGTTTGCTTATTAGGTATAAAAATGCAATCATCCAAATCTATATATGCTCTTAAAGGATTTTGTGAAAACCCTGCTTTATAAGTAACATTAATACTGTCAGCGTTACCGTTTAAAAGTATAATGTTTTCACTATAATCGGTTTTTACGTTATTGATTTTAAAATCACCTGCAAAAACAGGTTCTATAATGATAAACAGTAAAATAAATAATGTATATAAAAATTTTTTAAACATTAAATCTCTTCCCTAATGATTTGATTATAATGCAACAAAAATTATTTTACCAATATGTAAATTAGTTTATAAAAAGAGGTTGAATACTGTTATTGTATTCAACCTCTTTTTTTCAAAATATTTTAAATTTTTATTTTTTATCCAACATTTGTTTAATACCGTCAATTGAACTCAACACACCTGTTGCTTCATAAGGCATGTAAACAACTTTGTTATTTTGACCTTCTGCAATAGTTTGCAAGGTTTCAATATATTTCATTGCAATTAAGTATTTATCGGCAGGTCCTACAGTTCCGATTGCTTCAATGACTTTTTGGATAGCTTGCGCTTCACCTTGTGCTTCTCTTACACGGGCTTGTGCATTACCTTCTGCAATTAAAACAGCTGATTGCTTTTCACCTTCTGCTCTGTTAATTTTAGCTTCTTTTTCACCTTGTGCTTTTAAAATTGCAGATTGTTTTTCACCTTCTGCCTGAAGAATTGCAGCACGTTTATCTCTTTCAGCTTTCATTTGTTTTTCCATTGATGCTTGGATATCAGCAGGAGGAATGATGTCTTGAAGTTCAACTCTGTTTACTTTGATACCCCATTTTTGTGAAGCGTCATCAAGAATTAATCTTAATTTTTCGTTGATTTGACTTCTTGAAACAAAAGTTTCATCCAAATCCATTTCACCGATAATGTTTCTTAATGTTGCCTGAGTAAGTTTTTCAATAGCAACGTAAATATTTTGGATTTCATAAGCAACACTTTTTGCATCTATAATCTGGAAATAAATTAAAGCACTTATACCGATACCTGCATTATCTTTTGTAATAACGTTTTGACGAGGTAATTCATAAACACATTCACGCATATCAATACGTTCTCTTTCAAAAGTGTAAGTGAAAACTTGTCCGTTCATTGCTTTTCTTGTTTCTTGCCAAGCAATTTTTCTCGGATTTTCAAAAAGTGGTACTATCCAGTGAAAACCGGGGCCTAAAATTCTGTTATATTTACCTAATTGTTCAATAATCATAACTTCTGCCTGTTGAACAATTTTTGCACCTTTTACCAATAAAATTAATGCAAATACTGCTACTACAATAATTAAAACTACCATAATTTTTCCCTTTCTATATCTTTTCTACATATAAAATTGAATTTTCACATTTTATAATTTTTACAACAACATCTTTTTCAATTTCGTTGCCGTCAATGCTTCTTGCAAACCAATCTTCGCCGTAAATTGTTACTCTGCCGTCTTCTTTGCCTGTCGGCATAATGGTTTTTGCTTCTTTACCAATATATTTTGCATTGATACCTGAATCTTCATCAGTATCTTTTTTATTTTTTAATAATAACGGTCTTACAAGAAGTAATAAAAGCCCTGAACATACAGCCCATATTAAAATTTGATAAATTAAATCAATTTCAATAAAATAATTAATTCCTGCAATAATTAATGCTGCAATCCCAAAATTTAAAAAGAATAACATCGGAGTAAAAAGTTCTATGATAAAGAAAATTACACCGACTATTACCCATATAAGCCAAATATCCATAGTTTTCTCCTTATAATTAACCGTTAAATTTATTATATCATTTTGCTTAAAACATGACAATTTTTTGTTCCGATTCAATATGTTATGAACCTGAACATTATGTTGCCATATTATAAAACATTCATTATAATTACTAATATCATCTTTTTATAGGATAAAAAGATAAAATATAAAGGTTATCATTTTATATATAAGGCAACCGGAGTCGATTTTGAAGAAGATACTTTCTATATTTGTGTTATTGTTAATAAGTTTCTGTATGATAACTGCTAATGTATTAGCAGCAGATAGCATACAATGTCCTACATTAGGCAGAGTTTCTTCATACTTCGGCACACGAGATGACCCGTTCCATGGGCATAAAGCAAACCACATGGGACTTGATATTGCCGCAAATGCAGGCACTCCCGTTTATGCAATGCAAGAAGGTGTTGTTAGATTCAGCGGTAAAAAAGGCGGTTATGGAAATTGCGTTAAAATTGACCATTTCTTTTATCTTGTTCCTGAATTACCACAAGTAACAACATTATACGGGCACATGTCAAAAATCTATGTTAAAGAAGGTGACCTTGTTAAAAGAGGACAAGTTATAGGTCTTATAGGAAGCACCGGCCGTTCAACAGGTCCACATCTTCACTATGAAGTATTTTATAAAGGCAAAAACATTGACCCTGTTGAATACTTGAAAAAATTGCCCGGATATTTAGAATATGCAGCTTATGCAAGAAAAAATCAAAATCTGGCAAGATATAATACACAAAGAAGAAGTTATTAAAAAAATTTGAAATTTATTGGAAATTCATTAATAAGAATGTAAGAATGTAATTACGTACAAAAAAGTTATCAGGTAAGAAGAAAATATGAAGAAAGAAAGTATTATAACTCTATTTACATTATGTTTGTTATCGGTTGGAAATATAACTTTTGCTACCAATATACAAGATGAGGCAAAAATTTATGACAAAGTTACTTCCGAGGAAAAAATCATTGATGCCTTAGATACAATGAAAGGAACCGTTGGTGAATATTCAAGGAATGCAATTTTAGGTGAAAACATAAGTGAAAGACCTATTAAAGTTGAATTTAAAGATTTGGCAACAATAAAACCCCAATATGCAAATTATGATGCTTTAGGTTTAAAAAAAGGGAAACAATTATATATCTATGTAAATTTAAAACATCATAATGCCCCAAAAGAAGCCATTGCCGCACTTTTAAGTCATGAGGCGCTTCATCAGGATGAATATAACTCTATTAATGAAGAAACTTATGCTTGGACGATGGAAGCTACGGTTTGGGCTGATTTATGCAAGCGTAATCCTGTTTTAAGGAATAATAAATATTCTTCACTTGCTTCAAGAGAAAATATTTTGCTAAAAATGCTTGAAAACGCCAATTATTCAAATATTTTAATAAAAAATACGGTTGTAAATCATCCCGGTTATCAAACATTACCGCAAAAATCACCCGGATTTGAAAAATAAATCATGTATAATTTATTAAAATTAAACCTTGCAAGAAATTCTCTCAGATATATTATTAAAACTTGTGGTATAAAAGAAATTTATATCCCGTATTATCTTTGTAA
>JAKSUS010000170.1 GCA_024408745.1 Candidatus Gastranaerophilales bacterium
GCAGCAACGAAAGCTAACAAAACAAAACCCAATATTTTTATAACAAAACTCGAAATTTTACCTGTTATATTATTAGTTTTTTTTGCTTGCTGTTTTTTATCATTAAAAATAGGTTTATCCAAAACATCATCAGTTTGAAGTGATGCTTCAGGTATTTCAGTTGGCGCTTCATTTGCTACTTCAGCAGTTATGTCTGTACTAACTTCTGCAAAAACAGATTGAATACTTGTATTAAAACTAAAAATTAGAAATCCAAATATAATTAGAGATAATAATTTTTTCATGCTTTTTGTTACTCCTAAGCTTTTTTCTTTCTTCCTCTTGTAGTTGTAGCTTTTTTAGCAGTCGTTGTTTTTTTAGCCACAGATTTTCTTCCTCTTTTAGGCTTTTCTTCTTCGTCTGCTACTACCTTATTATCTTCTATTATTTCTTCTTTTTCAAGAACTTCATCTTTTTTAACTTCTTCTTTAACATCAGATTTTGGTTCTTCTGCAACTTTGATTATATCTTCAATATTAGGAAGAGGTTCTTTTTTGTTAGGAATTTTTGGGGCATTTTGCCTTACAGGTGTTTGGGGTTGTTGTGTAATAAATGCTTCCCCGTTTTCAAGTAAAGATAAAATCATAAACGTATCTTTATTTAACCAACGCGGGAATTTATTATTAACAGTATTAATAGGAATTCTTGCACTCCTAACAACTTTTGCCAAATCAAAGTAAGTTCCTGTTTCATTTATAAAGTTTTTCATAACTTCGGCATTAAAAATAAATTTTCTTCTGTCTCTGTTATCCTGTTGTTGTTTTTGCTTTTGTTCCTGAACTTGCGCAGAAGCATTAATAGAAGGTGAAGTTTGAATCTTACGTTCTTGTGGTTCTTCCGTTATAACTTCTTTTTCTTCCGCCTGATTTTGTTTCTTAGTATTAACAGGTCTGATAGGAGTTAATTTAATTTTGGAATTTTTTGCTTTATACTCACCTTCAGTTGGGGCAGCAGCAAAATTGAACGCTTCCTGAACATAACCTGTTCCACCGCAAGCAGTACATTTCTTAGTAAATATTTCCTGCAAACTTTGACCTTGTCTGTGTCTTGTTAATTCTACAAGTCCTAAATCTGAAATTTGACCTATTTGCGGACAAGCCTTATCAGGTTCAAGTGCAGCTTCAAAATGTTCTAAAATAGCAAGTTTATCTGCTCTGTTATCCATATCGATAAAGTCAATGATAATCATACCGCCAATATTTCTTAATCTTAGTTGACGGGCAATTTCATCAATTGCTTCAATGTTCGTTTTCTTAATAGTATCGGCCTGAGAAGCACCACTTGTAAATCTTCCGCTGTTTACGTCAACAACTGTTAATGCTTCTGTTTGTTGAATGAATAAATATCCGCCGCAAGGTAACATAACTTTAATTTGCAACGCATTTTTAATTTCCTTATCAATGCCTTTATCAACTAAGATGTTATTCATTCCTTTATGAACACTAACATTAATATTGTGGTTCATGTTCCAGCTTTGCAATAATTGATTTGCTCTGTGCATTGCAAAAGACGTATCAACGATGATTTCATCCGTATTTTCATCTGCCGCTTCACGAATAACTCTGTATAAAAGGTCTTGGTCACGTGAAACCAAAGCAGGTGCGGTATGTGTATCAACTGCATTAACGATATCGTTCCACTTTTCTAAAAGTGCCTCCATATCTTCCTGAATTTCGCTGTCAGTTTGGCCTTCTGCTTCAGTTCTTATAATTACACTGACTCATGCAGGTTTTAATAAACTTACGATTGATTTTAATCTCGCTCTTTCTTTTGAAGATTCGATTTTTTTACTTACGTTAATACCTTTTTCATCAGGCATTAAAACCAAAAATCTTCCGGGGAGTGAAATTTGCATCGTAACTCTCGGGCCTTTGTGTCCTGTCGGTTCTTTTACAACTTGAACAAGAATTTTTTGACCCGGTTTTAATTTTTCTTCCAATGTGCCTCTTCCAATAACGTCAGACGCGTGTAAAAATCCCATTTTGTCACTTCCGACATTCACGAAAGCAGCCTCAATACTCGGCAAAATATTTTCAACACTTGCTAAATAAACATCATTTAATAAAATATCACCACGAGTAACAAAAAATTCAGATACTTTGTCGTTTTCAATTACAGCCGCAATATTATCGCGTTCTGATACTACAATTGATTTTGTCATTTCTTAAATTTACCTCATATAAAACTTTTAAAACTTATACTAAACCTTTTTTATTTTCGTCTAAGAGTTCTACCCTTAAAACTTCCCATTCAAATTCAGGGAATATGATTTTCATAAAATCGTCAGCTCTCAATATAGGGATATCTTCATCATTTGAGTTGCTGTTTGTCGCTTTTAATACAAATGCTATCTTAATGGAGTCATCACGTTCTTCAATTACCTTAATTGACCCTATTGATTTTCTGATATTAACTTGTTTTTTAAAGCCTTTTTTGTTTGTTCTTTCAGTAAAAATATTTTCTTCATCGAGAACACTTTTAATAATATCGTTAATTTCATTTTTTTTCAAGTATTTTTTTGACAAAGTCCCTTCATACCTTGCCCACTTGCATTCTATCTCTATTGCCTCATGTTTATCAGGCATATTTATTGCCGTCAAAACTCTGCAATCGGCATGCAAAAATTCATTTAGTTTATTCATTAGGGCATCAGGATTCATATCTTCATAAAGTTCAATATCCATAATCTCACCGATACTTTCTACAAACAAAGGTAAAGCTACTCAGAGAGAAAGCTTTGGCGATGGATTAAAACACAGAGAATAAGCTACATCAATTTTTGCTTTTTTAATTGTAT
>JAKSUS010000171.1 GCA_024408745.1 Candidatus Gastranaerophilales bacterium
TGTTCACGATACAATCGTTGTATATGACAGAATCAGAGAAAACAACCGTTTCTTAGCTAAAAAATTATCATTTGGTGAAATCGCAAACTTAGCCGTTAACCAAACATTAATGAGAAGTATCGCAACATCAGTTACAACTCTTTTAACTTTGTTATCTTTATACTTCTTAGGCGGAGAAACAACAAAAGACTTCGTATTGGTAATGATTTTAGGTATCACAATCGGTACTTATTCAAGTATCTTCTTTGCGAGTACTTTACTTGTTATGTATCGTGAACACGTTGCAAAACAAAAAGCCTTGGCAAGAGGATTATAATTCGTTAATAGTTTAATTTATATTATAAAAAAGCGGACAGTTCAAAAATAACTGTTCGCTTTTATTATAAAAGATTTAAAAACTTGTGAACCTGAGGGATTAAACGGGAATTTGGATAATTATTTGTTACAAAATCAAATAAATCAATTATATCCTGTTTTTTTAATTCGTTTTCTTTGGCTTTACAATCCATCGGTTGAATTATCAAGGTTACATCATGTTTTTTTAAAATTTCTATAGCTTTTAAAATTTCATCTTTATCATAATTTTTATCCAAAATTATTTTTGCAAAAATTTCTTTGTTATGTTCTTTTACAATTTTTATAAATTCTTCATTATCTTCAAAACGATTATCTTGCTTGGTTGAACAGGATAATTTTATATCCGTTGAAACAACATCAACATAATCTATAATTTCTTCTAATTCATTTGTTAGAGTTCCGTTCGTTTCAAGATATATTTTTTTATTATTAATCAGAGGCAAAAATTCTTTTAAAAATTCTTTGTATAAAAGAGGTTCGCCACCTGTTAAACTAATCATTTCGCTATTATAATTATCGCAAATTTCTTTTAAAATTAAAGGAGTAACAGGATTTGTATAAATTTTGTTTAAGTCATGAACAACAAAATTTTCATCTTTTTTAAAATCTGTATCGCAATAATCACAATTCAAATTGCAACCGCAAAATCTTATAAAAAGTTGCTTTTGCCCTATATATAATGCTTCACCCTGAATTGACTCAAAAACCTCTTTTATAAAAGCATTCGTCATTATTATAATTCTCTCCTTGGGTTGTAATCACGCATTTGAGAGAGTTCTTTATACAATTCTTTTTCTCTTTCGGTTAAATTTTTCGGCATTTTAATATAAACAGTAATTATATGATCACCTTTTTTATTACCGTCTTTGTCAGAAATACCTTGTTCATGAAGTCTGAATTTTTGCCCTGATGAAGTTTCGGGCGGGATTTTCATATTAATATGACCGTCAATTGAAGGAACTAAAATATTTGTGCCTAAAGCGGCTTCAGATGGCGTAATAGGAACATCAGACAATACATTCAAATCTTCAAAGCGGAACATTTCACTTTTTTCAATATTTATTTTTAAATATAAATCACCGTTTGCACCGCCAAATTGTCCAATATTGCCTTCGCCTTTAAGCATTACTTTTTCACCGTTTTTAATATCGGCAGGAATTTTAACTCTCATTGATTTGTGTGAAGAAAGTTCACCTTCACCATTACATTTTTTGCATTTTGCACCGTTTACAAACTTTTTACCTTTGCAAACAGGACAACATTCTGTATGGAGAACATTAACTGCTCTTACCGTTCCGTTTTTGGCTTCCATAATTGTTATTGTTATATCAACATTTATATCGCTGCCTTTTATTGGTTTTTGAGGAGTTTCCGATTTACTCGTAAACATATCGCTCATAAACTTTGATAAAGTTTCAGAGAATGGTTTTTCATCCTTCTTTTTTTGCGGTGGTGGCTGAGGTGGTGCTTGTTTTTTCTCTTGAGGCTTTTCTGTTTTGGCTGTTTTGGTTTGTGTTTGAGTTTTTGCCTGTTTAGAATATGCCTCTTTTGCTTTTTCTGTTTGACTGTATTTTGTTTTTGTTTCAGGTTTTGGTTTTGGTTGATTATAACCGTTTAATTTATCATAATCTTTTCTTTTTTTATCATCAGAAAGGATTTCATAAGCTTCAGCGATTTCTTTAAATTTTCTTTCACTTGCTTTGTTTCCTTTATTTGTATCAGGGTGATATTTTTTAGCTAAGGTTCTAAATGCTGCTTTAATTGTTTCTTTGTCAGCAGAGGGTTGCACACCCAAAATCAAATACAAATTTTTATTTGAAAAACCTGAACTCATTATTTTTCCTTAGTTTTTAAATTTTTTCTGCAAATTTTAATACTTTTTGTTGCTTGTTTTTTAAATTGATTATCAAGTTCCATAGCAACCTGATAATTTGTAATTGCGTCATTATAAAGCCCTTGTGCTTCAAAAGCCTGAGCTAAGTTAAAATAAATTTCGCCGACACTATTATTAATATTAAGAGCTTTTTGGAAATTTTCAACTGCTTTATCAAATTCACCCAAACCGCTATATACATAACCTAAACTGTCAATTGACGCATAATCATTAGGAGCTAATTCAACTGCTCTTTTGCAACTTGGCAGCGCATCTTCAAATTTACCGTTCAAGGCAAGTGAGAAACACAAATTATTAAAAGCCGGTGCAAGTTCCGTATCAAGTTTTGTTGCATGTTCAAAATATTCTGTTGCTGTTGTAATATTATTCATTTCCAAATAAATAACACCGGTATCATAATATATTTCCGTATCAAAAGGCGATAGCTCGGTAGCTTTTGCTAAATATTTTAATGCTGAATTTCGTTTACCTGTTTTTGATAAAAACATTCCGTAATTATAATAAATTTTACCGTCTGTAGCATCTTGTGCAATTGCGGCTTTATAATATTTTTCTGCCTGTTTATAAGAATCTAA
>JAKSUS010000172.1 GCA_024408745.1 Candidatus Gastranaerophilales bacterium
GTTACGAATTTCAAAAAATCATAAGCAGGAAGTTCACTATCAAGAAGTACTGGTTTACGCCCTCTGCTTAATGTCAACTTTAAACGTTTAGGTTCTAAAGTTTTTGCATATTTTATAAAAACATTAATACTGTCATTATTTGCTCCGGATTTATGTAAAAGCAACCTCGACGCTCTTGGTATGGTTAGATTTATACCAAAATTTGCAACATTATATTTTTGTGAAACAGAAGAAACTTGCATTAAACACTCCTTTATTATTCATACTTCCCTGATAATAGTTCAAGAAATATTGTAATTAAAATAAGTATTAAATACAAGTAATAGGAAATATATAATTAGTATAAAATCCGCTGACTATGTTTCCGGCATTAAAATTGATAAAACGAAAGAATTCAAATCAAGATATTTCTTTGCCGCATTCAAAACATCTTCTCTTGTAATGCTTTCTAAATCTTTAATATAATTTGCACAACCGTCTAATCCGTCGCAAACAGTCATATAATAACCGATTGATTCGCCTATTTCAGAAACTGTTTCGGCACTTTCCGCAAATTTTACTTTTAATTTCTTTTTAGCTTTTAAAAGTTCTTCTTCGGAAACTAAATTATTTTGCATTTCAACAATATTTTCTTTAATTTTTTCAACGGCTTCGTCTTTAAAATTCGGGTCAAAATTTGCATTAATCATAAAGACATTTCCGTCTTTAAACTGATATTGACCTGAATCAACCGCATTAAATATTGATTTTGTAGAGTTTTCAATTAAGTTTTGATATAATCTTGAACTCAAGCCTTCGCCTAAAATCATACTCAATACTTCAAGTAAAATAGTTCCTTTATTATCCGATGCTTTTGCACCATGAAAACCGAAAATCATAAAGCCTGTATCAATTTGCCCTTTATTTTCAATAATTTTTGAAGCATTTAACTTTGCAACAAGAGGAAGATTAACGGGTTCAGCTTCTATTTTATCTTTAAACTTAAATTCGGTTAAAATCATATCCAAAACTTTTTCATGGTTAAAATCACCAACAACAATAGTTGTCATATTTTCCGGAGTGTACCAAGTTCTGTAATACTTCATAACTTCATCACGGGATATTTGTGCGATTATTTCTTTTGTACCGATTACATCACGTTTATAAGGGTGGTCAGTATACATATTATCATTTGCCGTATTATAAACCTTTGTCCATGGTTGGTCGTTTCTCATTCCGATTTCTTCAATAACGACATATCTTTCACGTTTATCTGCTACCTGCGGGTTTTTCGGATCAAAAGGTGAACCCATTTCATAATCAGGAATAACAGGGTCAACCATCATATCAGCGTGCAATTTTAAAGATAATTCGACATTTTCATCATTAATGCCGTTTGGGATAGTTACATAATAAAATGTGTAATCTTTCCAGGTTGCAGCATTAATTATTGCGCCTTTTGATTCCAAAGTTCTGTCAAATTCACCTGCTTTATGTGCAGTTGTACCTTTAAACATCAAGTGTTCCAAAAAGTGAGAAACGCCGTTGATTTTGTCATTTTCGTGAATTGAACCTGTTTTTACCCAAGTGCTGATATTAACCAAACCACCGTCCTTATGGGCAAAAATTATTGTATGCCCCTTATCTGTTGTGTATATTTCAAGCGGTTTGTTTAAATACGGATAATTTAAGGTTTTCATTTGCACTACTTTTGACATTGTAAAAAAGCTCCTATTAAATCTGTTTGCTAAGTTTATATTAGCATATTTTATCTTAATTTGAAAATTTCCATCAACTCTTCGTTTGATAAATCTCCAAGCATTGTTTCGCCTGTGTATAATGACATATCAACAATTTTTTGTTTGTTCTTCAAAATATCATCAATTTTTTCTTCAAAAGTTCCCAAAGTTATTAGTCTGTGAACCGTTACGTTTCTATCCTGTCCGATACGATAAGTTCTGTCGGTTGCTTGCGCTTCAACCGCCGGGTTCCACCATAAATCAAAGTGAATAACATTTGTTGCTGCAGTTAAGTTCAAACCGGTTCCACCGGCTTTTAAAGATAAGACCATAACTTTTGTATCTTCATCATTTTGGAATTGGTCTATTAATTTTTCTCTTTCCTGTCTGTTCAAGGAACCGTGAAAGAACAGAGCGTTTTCATGAAGTTCCTGTTTTATGATTTTTGTTAAAATTTCACCCATTTCTTTATACTGGGTAAAGATTAAAACTTTTTCATTCGCTTCTAAAATCAATTCCGTAATTGCGAAAATCTTCTTTGTTTTTCCCGATAAATCATAAGAAAAGTCTTGGTTTTTCAGATAATTTGCAGGGTGGTTACAAATTTGTTTTAATGAAGTAATTAATTTTAAAATCATACCGCGACGATTACTTCCCGAATCTTCTTCAACCTTTTTCATTGTTGAATTTAAAGTCGTTTCGTATAATGCTGCCTGCTCGGGAGTTAAATAACAATATTCATCAAATACGATTTTTTCCGGCAAATCGTCAATAATCTTTTTATCCGTTTTTAACCTTCTTAAAATGAACGGTGAAGTAACAAGTTGAAGTTTTTGTGCCGTTTGTGGCTGCTTTAATTTTTCAATTTCAAAAGCATACTTGTCTTGAAATTCCGTTGAAGTTCCCAAATAGCCTTTATTAATAAAATCAAATATACTCCATAATTCGCTCAATCTGTTTTCAATCGGAGTACCTGTCATTGCAATTTTACAAGGCGTAATGAGAGATTTAATTGCTTTAGATTGTGCAGTTGCAGGGTTTTTAATGCTTTGTGCTTCATCAATTACAAGCATACCCCATTCGTATTTTTTTAATTT
>JAKSUS010000173.1 GCA_024408745.1 Candidatus Gastranaerophilales bacterium
TCTCGAAGTGTTCCAAAATATAATAATAAAGATATAAAAAGTAAAATTGAAAAATGGCAAAAAATTGCTGATGAAAGTTGTAAACAATGCGAAAGAGCAGATAAGCCAAGTATTCATTACTTTGAAAAGTTTGAAGAATTAAAAAAGCATGCTCAAAATTATGATTTAGTAATAGCATGTATTGAAAGAAGTAATAATAAAACTTTAAAAGATGTTTTAAGAGGTACTTCAAAACATAATAAAGTGCTTGTTATAATAGGACCGGAAGGCGGTTTTGAAGATAAAGAAATAGAGTTCTTCAAAGATAATAATTTTGAAACCGTAACAATTTCCAACTTAATATACAGAGCTGAAACCGCAGCAATCAGCGCATTATCAGGAGTAATTTACGAATATGAACTTTGATTTTAATGATTTCAATAAAGCTGCAATTGATAATGTTATTTCTCTTTTAAATAAAAAAAGTGAATTATATTTAGTTGGCGGGTTTTTAAGAGATAAAATTTTAGGTAAAGAAACTCTTGATTTGGATTTTGTGGTAAAAGGTCAGGATGCAATAGAACTTGCAAGAGATTTTGCCGATAAAACAAACGGTTATTTTATTCTTCTTGATAATGAGCATGAAATAGCAAGAGTTGTTGCAGAAGATAAATTCCATTATTTTGACTTTGCAAGGTGTGAAAATGATGATATTGAGCATGACCTAAAAAGGAGAGATTTAACAATCAATGCAATATGTATGGAACTTTATCCGGAAAATAAAATCATTGATAAGTTTAACGGAATTGAAGATTTAAAAAATAAACAAATTAAAATAATAAGCGAAAAAAATCTTACTGATGACCCGTTGAGAATATTGAGAGTATTCAGATTTGCGTCACTTTTAAATTTTGATATTGAACAAAATACATTTGAACTTGCACAAAAACATCATAAATTAATCCATAATGTTGCAGAGGAAAGAATTTTAACCGAATTATTAAAACTGTTTGAAGGTGAAAATTCTGCCAAAACAATTAAAATGATGAAAGAAACAGGCTTGTTATATGAACTTTTTGATTTGCTTGAAAAGGAAGTAAAAATCCCGCCTAATACACATCATCATTTACCTTTAATTGACCATTCCATTGAAACGGTTCATCAGGTTGAAATAAAAATACAAGAAGCACCTGATTTTGTAAAAGAAAAATTAAATTCATATCAGACAAACGGAGTTAAGTATTTATCTTTATTAAAATTGGCATGTTTACTTCATGATGTCGGAAAACCGACAACATGGACAATTGAAGAAAACGGCAGACACAGATTTATTAATCATGACGCAGTTGGAGCGGAACTTTTAAAACCTGACTTGAAGAAGATGAAATTCAGCAAAGCACAAATTAAATACATAACAACTTTAGTAAGAAATCATATTTATCCTTCACAACTTGCAAGAGAAAATGAAGAGGCAAATGAAAAACCCGTTCACAGAATGTTCAGAAAATTGGAAGATTGCACAATTGATGTACTTTTGCTTGCAATGGCAGACAGATTATCAGCACAAGGCGAAGCAGTAACAAAAGAAATGACCAAAAATAATCTCAAGGCCTTAACTAAATATTTATATATGTATAAAGATTTTTGTGAAACTTCAAAACCTTTGCCGAAATTATTAGACGGAAACGAAATATCAGAAATTTTAAATATAAAAAAAGGAATACGATTAGGCGAAATCATAAAAGAATTAAATAATGCGCAACTCTCAGGCGAAGTTAACACAAAAGAAGAAGCAATTATATATATAAAAAGCATAAAAGAATAATTATATCGCTTAACTATAAGTAAACCTTTTACCTGCTCATCAACAATTAATTTAATGTAATATTGAACTCTACAACTATTGTAATATTACCTTTATTTGCTAAAATAAAGAAAAACAAGAGAATTGTTGATAGGGAGAAATTTATGGACAATAAGAAAAAACTTTTGCTGTTTATCTTCGTGGTAATAATAGCATCAGCATGGGTAGTATTTACAAGACCTATTAAAAAAGGTTTGGACTTAGTCGGTGGTTCAAGAATTACACTTGAAGCACAAACAACTGACACAATAGCACAAATTACACCTGATATGATGGACAGTTTGAAATTCGCTATTGAAAAACGTGTTAATTCACTTGGTATTTCAGAAGTTCCTGTTCAAAAAGCAGGCGAAAACAGATTAATAATTGAAATTCCTAACGTTGCAGACCCGGAACAGGCAAGAGCTTATGTTGGTGATACTGCCGAATTAGAATTTAAAGAACCTAAAGAAGTTGCAGGTGGCGGAATTGAATGGGTTTCAACGGGTTTAACAGGTAATGATTTAAGAAAAGCAAATGTTGAAACCGATACTGCCGGTCAATGGGTTGTAAGTCTTGAATTTAATGATAAAGGTACAATGAAGTTTGCCGAATTAACAAAAAGATTAGTCGGTAAGCAAATGGCAATATTTTTTAACGGAAAAGAAGAATCTGCTCCTGTTATCAGAGAACCTATTACAGCAGGCAGAGCACAGATTTCAGGCGGAGCAGACGGCGGTTTCCCTTACGAAGAAGCAAAACAAATGGTTGATTTGTTGAACGCAGGAGCATTACCTGTTCCGGCTAAAATTATTGAAGAAAATGTTGTTGGTCCTACATTAGGGGCTGACTCTATTGATAAAAGCAAAACAGCAGGTGTTGTTGGTTTAGGGCTTGTTGCAATATTTATGCTTTTACTTTACAGAGTTCCCGGCATGATTGCAAATG
>JAKSUS010000174.1 GCA_024408745.1 Candidatus Gastranaerophilales bacterium
TCTTAGATGTTTAGATTAAAAAATGGTATGTCAGTTGCTATTTCGGAATATACTAAAGATGTTAGAATAGTTGTTGATATTGATGGGCCTACTAAAGGAGAATCTGTTACCGGATTTGATGTTTTTGAATTCACAATCACTAAAAGCGGTGGATTTAAAGCATATCCGGGAGAATGGTCAAACGGACAGCTCAATTGCAGTCTTAAACAATATGGAAACCCGTGTTCTGGAGCACAACATACAGGAGGAGGACAATCTTCATGCGCAGCATATATTATAAATAAAAACTGGAAGAGACCTGATGATTATCCGTATTGCCATGAATAAATAACAGATACATAACAATCATCCTGTAAAATAATCTATACATTTTGCAATAACCTAAAATATAAGATAGAATAATAGAAAATAC
Organism: Candidatus Gastranaerophilales bacterium; assembly: GCA_024408745.1. Taxonomy (GTDB): domain Bacteria; phylum Cyanobacteriota; class Vampirovibrionia; order Gastranaerophilales; family JAILCC01; genus JAILCC01. The sequence continues at coordinate 413 of JAKSUS010000174.1, forward strand.
ATATTACAGGAATTAAAAAAATTGGAATTAGATTTTAAATTTGAACTTGATGGCTTCCAAAAAGAAGCAATGGAACATATATGCAATCAAAAAAGTGTTGTGGTCTGCGCTCCGACAGGTGCTGGGAAAACGGTTATTGCGCAAATTGCTATTGCAAAGGCATTAGAATTAAACAAAAGAGTCTTTTATACTACGCCTCTAAAAGCATTAAGCAACCAAAAATATCGTGATTTTTGTGAAAAATACGGGGAAGATAAGGTAGGTTTATTAACAGGTGATATTTCAATAAACCGTTCAGGTCAAATAGTTGTAATGACGACTGAAGTTTTCAGAAACATGCTTTATGGAACAAATTTAGGCAAGATTGAAGAAAACCTACAAGATGTCGAATTTGTCGTCCTGGATGAAGTTCATTATATGAATGATGAGCAACGAGGAACAGTTTGGGAAGAAAGTATAATTTATTGTCCAAGCAATATTAAACTTATTGCATTAAGCGCAACAGTTGCCAATGCAAAAGATTTAACAGACTGGATAAATACGGTTCATTCTGATACTTATTTGGTTAATACGGATTTCAGACCTGTTCCGTTACGTCACTATTATTTCAGTGATGAAACACAAAATGATATTGTTCCGTTATTTGAACCCGGCGGAGGAATGAACAGAAAAATAAAGTCAAATCGCCAAAATAGAGGATTTCAGGGTAAAAAGAAAAATAAAATTTCACCTATGCAATTAGTTGAAGTTCTGCACAGACGCGATATGCTCCCCGCAATTTATTTCACTTTCAGCAGAAAAAAATGCGATTTATATATGGAAAATTGCTCAATTTTAAATCTTTTATCTAAAGAAGAAGAAAAAGAAATAAGAAAAACAATTGATGAATATGTACAAGATAACCCTTATTTAGCTAATCATAAAAATTTATCCAATTTATATCAGGGAGTTGCAAGCCACCACGCAGGTTTACTCCCTGCTTTGAAAGTTTTAACGGAAAAACTTTTCCAAAAAGGTCTGATTAAAGTTGTTTTTGCAACTGAAACCTTAGCGGCTGGGATTAATATGCCGGCAAGAACAACTGTTATTAGTTCAATAAGCAAACGAACCGACAACGGACACAGAAAATTAACATCAAGTGAATTTTTGCAAATGTCAGGACGTGCAGGCCGTAGAGGAATGGATAAAGTAGGACATGTTGTAATTGTCGGTAATCAGTTTGATGATCCAACTGAAGTTTATGATTTGGCTTCATCTGATGCTGAACCGTTAGAAAGTCGTTTTACACCAAGTTATTCAATGGTTTTAAATTTACTTCAAAGATTTAATTTGGAAGAATCAAGAGAATTAATTTTAAAAAGTTTTGGGTATTTTTCTTCAAATACAAGGCTGAAACCATATTTGGACGAACAAGACGAAATAAAAAGACGATTAGATGATATTAAAAACTTTAATTGCCCTTATAAACTTAATTCAAAAAACATAGAAGCATTTATTAAATATAAAAATATGTTTGTTGAGCATCGAAAAATAACAAATATGCTTCTTAAACAGGCAAAACATCGTGGCGGTAAAAATGCACCTGAAGTTATCGAATATTCAAACAAAACAAAAGAACTTTACCATAAAATGGAAAGTATAAAGTGTAATTACTGCAAACTATATAAAAAGCACATAAAAGAACTTGATTTACTTGCAAGATTTGAAAAGAAATTAAATAAAATTTCTAAAACTATTGAGTTTGAAAAAGACACTTATTGGAACAGATTTATAAAATTAAAAGAAATTTTGACTCAATACGGTTATTTAGAAAATGACTACCCGACAGATAAAGGAGTTTTAACAGGTGCTTTACGCTCTGAAAACGAACTATATTTAGCCGAACTAATATTTAACGGTATATTTAATAATTTAGATTTCTCTGAACTTGCGGCTGTTGTTTGTGCTGTAACTACAGAAGAAGACAGAATTTTTAGTCGTCCGACTTTAAAAATCAGCAAAAACGCAAAGAATGCAATATTCAAGGCAAGAGATATTTTGAAAAAAATTCATCAAAGCCAAAAAGAAAAAGGGATTGATATTTTTATGAACTGGAATCCAAAATTCAGCGCCTATATTGAGTTCTGGATAAACGGTGGTGAATGGCAGGATATGTTCGTTGAAGACGATTTTTCAGAAGGCGATTTAGTCAGAGCATTTAAACGCACAATTGATGTTTTAAGACAATTCTGCACAATAAAAGGAATACCTGATGAAATCGCAAAAAATGCAAGTCTTGCAATTGATTGTATAAATCGCGACCCAATAAAAGAAGACTAATGAAGAAAATTTTAAATATATTTTTTATTTTTATAATAT
>JAKSUS010000175.1 GCA_024408745.1 Candidatus Gastranaerophilales bacterium
TTAAAAACGTTGAAACCGGCAATACAATGGAAAAAACATTCAGAGCAGGTGAAAAATTCCCGAAAGCCGTATTAGAAAAGAAAGAAATGCAATATTTATACAAAGCTGATAAAGATTACATTTTCATGGATAATTCTACTTATGACCAAATTTCTTTAACAGAAGAACAAATCGGCGATGGTATTAAATATTTAAAAGAAAATATGATAATTCAAACCCTTGAATGTAAGGGCAAGTTAATCGGTATTGATTTACCAAACTTTGTTGAATTACAAGTTACTGATACTCCTCCGGGAGAAAAAGGTAATACTGCTCAAGGCGGAACAAAACCTGCAACTTTAGAAACAGGTGCAGTTGTTCAAGTTCCTTTCTTCATCAATAACGGTGAAATGATTAGAATTGATACAAGAACAAATTCTTACCTTGATAGAGCATAGTTAACAAGAGTCAATAAAATGAAAACAGACATTGATTATATTAAAAAAATTGCTGACGTAATGGATGAAAAATCAATAATAGAGTTATCCTTAGAAGACGGAAGCCAAAAAATATCAATCAAAAAAGGTTCTTTACCTGAAAGAGCAACTGTTATAGAAAAAGAAGTTGTAAAAGTTCAAGAACCCAAAGCACAGGCTGAAGTTCAAAATTCTTCGCAAAAGCAATTAACACCTATAACTTCACCAATGGTCGGTACTTTTTATAATTCGGCTTCTCCGGATGAAGAACCGTTTGTCAGAGTTGGTGATATAATCAAACCGGGTCAAGTTGTTTGTATAATTGAAGCAATGAAGTTAATGAATGAAATCGAAGCAGATATTTCAGGAAAAGTTGCTGAAATTTGCGTTGAAAACGGACAAACAATCGAATTCGGTCAAATTCTGATGTACATAGAATAACAGGTCAAAAATGTTTAATAAAATATTAATAGCAAACAGAGGCGAAGTCGCATTAAGAATAATAAGAACATGCAGAGAAATGGGAATTCGCACAGTCGCTATATATTCAAAAGCAGATGAAGATTGTTTGCACGCAAGTATGGCTGATGAAGCATATTGTATAGGTCCTGCACCCTCTCAGGAAAGTTATTTAAACGTAGCTAATATTTTAAGTACAGCACTTCTTGCACAAGTTGATGCAATTCACCCCGGATACGGTTTTTTAGCGGAAAATGCTTCCTTTGCGGAAATTTGTGAAGATCACAAAATTGCTTTTATAGGACCATCTTCAAAGCAAATTAGAGCAATGGGAGATAAAGTTTCCGCAAGAGAAACAATGAGTAAAAATAATGTTCCGGTTGTGCAAGGTTCGCCACTTTTAGAAACTCTTGAAGATGCAAAAATCTATGCAGAAAAAATCGGATATCCGGTTATGATAAAAGCAACAGCAGGCGGTGGCGGAAAAGGAATGAGAGTCGTTTATTCCGCTGAAGATTTAGAAAATGCCTACAACATTACAAGAAGTGAAGCGGAAGCCTTTTTTGCAAACGATAAAGTTTATATGGAAAAATTTATCGCTAATCCAAGACACATTGAAGTTCAAATTCTTGCTGATAAATTTGGTAATATTTGTCATTTAGGCGAAAGAGATTGTACAATTCAAAGACGACATCAAAAGCTTTTAGAAGAGGCCCCATCAGAGGTTGTTACAAAAGAAATTCGTGCAAAAATGGTTGAAGCAGCAATTAATGCAGTAAAAGCCATTAATTACGAAGGAATAGGAACAATAGAATTTCTTTTTGACGGGCATGATTTCTATTTTATGGAAATGAACACACGACTTCAGGTTGAACATTGTGTAACGGAAATGGTAACATCGAGAGATTTGGTTAAAGAACAAATTTTAATTGCAGCAGGCGAAAGACTTTCATTTACACAAGAAGAAGTTGAAATAAGAGGTCATGCAATTGAATGCAGAATTAACGCAGAAAATCCAAATAAAGATTTTATGCCATGTCCCGGCGAAATAGAAGGTTATATTGCTCCTGGTGGCTATGGCATAAGAGTTGACAGCCATGTTTATGCTAATTATAAAATTCCCTCTAATTACGATTCAATGATTGCAAAAATCATTTGTTGGGGAAATAATCGTGAAGAAGCCCGAAGAAGAATGTTAAGAGCATTAAATGAATATGTGATTTTAGGAGTGGAAACGACAATTCCTTTCCATAAGAAAATTTTAAGAAACCGTTCTTTTATATTGAACAGATACTCAACTAAATTTGTCGAAGAAGAAATGATGAAGGTAGAAGTATAAATGGACAATATGACAAATGCAATCGAATATTTATCAAAAAAGGATTTTTCATCTGCTTTAGTTGAATTAAATAAAATTTTAGAAAACGATAAAAATAATCTTGAAGCATTGAAAAATGCAGGGCTATGCTATTTTAATTTAAAAGATTATGAAAATTCTGCTAAAATGTTTCAAAGAGCAAGGGAAATAGACAATGATGACGCAACTGCATTATATTATTTGGCATCATTGGCAATACTGATGAATAATTCAGAAGATGCTATTAATTATTCTAAAAAGGTTATAGCACTTCGCCCTGAATTTTTTGACGCATACAAAATTTTATTTTCAATCTATCTGAAAGAAAAAAGATTTAAAGATATTATGGAATTACAAAAAGAATTTTCATCAAAAAATGTTGAAGCAACTGATGACACAATTCACATGATTATTGCAACAACATACATGCTTAATAAGGATTATAAAAATGCCTTATATTGGTATAAATTAGGTCATAAAAATAA
>JAKSUS010000176.1 GCA_024408745.1 Candidatus Gastranaerophilales bacterium
ATAATTGTTTACTGGCAGGAATTTGCTACAATAGAAGAAGAAATGATAGAAGAATATATAATAAAAAATCTTTCAAGAAAAGCAAAAGAAGAATTGATTATAAACCAAGATTAATTGCTAACTTTTATTCAATATGATATTATATGAAATGTATTTTGGAAGTAAGTATTATGAGCGAACAAAATAAAATTGAAATATATGATACAACGTTAAGAGATGGAGCGCAGGCGGAAGGTATTGCTTATACAGTAAGCGACAAGCTTAAAATCGTAAGGCTTCTTGACGATTTAGGTATTGATTATATTGAATTGGGTTGGCCGGGGTCAAATCCTAAAGATGATGAAATTTTTCAGCTTATAAAAAACGTAGAGTTGAAAAATTCAACAATTACGGCTTTCGGTTGTACTAAAAAGCCTCTTATTCCTGTTGAAGAAGACAAAGTACTTGAACAATTGGTGTTAGCGGATACTTCCGTTGTAACTATTTTTGGAAAAACGTGGGACTTTCACGTCGAACATGCTTTGAATACAACTTTAGAAGAAAATCTTAATATGATTAAAGACTCAATAACTTATCTTATTTCGAAAGGTAAAAAAGTATTTTTTGATGCGGAGCATTTCTTTGACGGATATAAAAACAATAAAGAATATTCACTTGAAACGATTAAAACTGCATTTGAAGCAGGTGCTTCACGAATAGTCTTGTGTGATACAAACGGTGGTACTCTTAATAATCAAATTTATAATGTTGTTAAAGAAGTTAAAGAGTTTTTACCTGATGCGGTTGTAGGTGTTCATGTTCATAATGACGGTGATTTAGCGATAGCTAATTCAATTGCGGCAGTTCAAAGTGGTGCTACGCAAATACACGGAACAATTAACGGCTATGGTGAAAGATGCGGAAATGCAAATCTTTGTTCTGTAATCCCGAACTTACAAATAAAATTAAATTACGATGTTATAGGTGATAATATAGAAAAATTATGTTCTGTTTCAAGACAGGTTGCCGAAATTGCCAACAGAAAAGCAAGTGATTATGCACCGTTTGTCGGAAGAAGTGCATTTGCTCACAAAGCAGGTATCCACGCAAGCGGAGTTATAAAAAGTCCTGAAACTTATGAACACTTATCGCCTGAAAAAATCGGCAATACAAGAAGAATTTTAGTGAGCGATCAGGCAGGAACAACAACAATCAAGAAAAAATTAGAAAACTTAAAACTTAATATTGATGTTAAAGAGGATGATATTCCTGTAATTATTGATAAAATAAAACAACTTGAGTGGCAGGGATTTACTTTTGAAAATGCTGATGCGTCATTTGAAATTACTATTTTAAAAGCCTTAAATCAAATGCCTGATTACTTTTCAATATTAGGTTTCAGGGTTATTGATGATACGATTGCACCTGCTGAAATGAACTTAAACTCAGAAGCATCGGTAAAAATAAAAATCAGTAATGATATTATTCATACGGTTAGTGAGGGGGACGGACCTGTTAATGCACTTGATATGGCATTAAGAAAAGCATTAAAAGAAATTTATCCTGTTATTAATAATTTTAAATTAGATGATTTTAAGGTTCGTATTTTGGACGGAAAAGAGGGAACAGGAGCAAGAACAAGAGTTCATGTTGAAACAACTGACGGTTTTAACCGTTGGGATACGGTTGGGGTTTCATCAAATATAACAGAAGCAGCTTATACAGCTCTTGTTGATAGTATTTTATTTGGTTTGCTTTTGAATAATGCTAAGCCTTTAAACGAATAATATTTACAAAAAGTTGAAATTTTCCTGAAAAAATACTATTATTATTGTGTAAATAATTATTTTTAACCATGCAGGAGTTAATTAAATGGCTGAGAGTGAATATATAACAGATGAAGAGCAGTTATCAAGTTCTGAAATAATGCCCGGAGCAAGGATTTTGCTTGAATGTTTACGGAAAGAAGGAGTTGATGAGATTTTCGGATACCCCGGCGGTGTTGTTTTAAATATATATGATGAACTCTACAAATGTGACTATATAAAACATTATTTAGTAAGACATGAGCAGGCAGCAGTGCATGCTGCTGAAGGTTATGCAAGAGCAACGGGAAAAGTCGGTGTTGCAATTACCACATCAGGCCCCGGTGCTACAAATGCAATTACAGGTATTGCAAATGCATATCTTGACGGTTATCCGATAGTTGTATTTACAGGTCAGGTTTCAGTTGATTTAATCGGTAATGATGCTTTTCAGGAAGCCGATATTGTCGGTATTACACGTTCTTGTTGCAAACATAACTATTTGGTTAAAAATTTAAAAGATTTACCTCGTGTAATAAAAGAAGCATTTCATATTGCAAAAACCGGCAAACCCGGCCCGGTTGTAGTTGATTTGCCTAAAAATATTCTTACCCAAAAAATAAAATTCAAATATCCGGATAAATTGGATTTACCGGGATATAACCCGACATACCAAGGACATCCACGCCAAATATTAAATGCCTTAAACTTATTATATAAAGCTAAAAGACCTGTAATTATTTCAGGCGGCGGAGTTGTTGCTTCTGATGCAAGTAAGGCATTGACTGAATTAGCAAGGCATTTGCATATTCCTGTTGCAAATACTTTAATGGGGATAGGAACATTTCCTGCTGATGATAAACTTTCTTTGGGAATGTTAGGAATGCACGGAAATTATTGGGCAAACTATGCGGTTTCCAAGTGC
>JAKSUS010000177.1 GCA_024408745.1 Candidatus Gastranaerophilales bacterium
CCCAATTTTTCTTTCATTGTGAAATAGTCTAAAAGTGCTTGAGTCGTGTGAGAGGATTTACCTGTTCCCGCGTTTAACAATTTTATAGGATAACTTACATTTTCAACTAAATTTTTAACTAAATTATCATCTGATGTTCTTATGATTACGCCATTTACTCCTATAAAATAAAGGTTTTCCATCGTTTCTTTTAAACTTTCACCCTTATTAATTGAAGAGGTTTGAGTGTCAAAATTAATAACCTTCATACCTAAGTTTTTAGCAGCCATTTCAAAGGAAATCTTTGTTCGTGTAGAGTTTTCAAAAAACATTATGCAGACGGTTTTATTATTGAAAACAGACTTATCATGCCCGTTTTTAAATGAGATTGCATCATCAATAATATTTTCTATTTCTGCTTTTGTTAAACTTTCAATATTTACAAGATGATTAAGCATTAACTTTTACCTCAGTTCTGCTTCCCGGTTTTTCAATAGGAATACCTGCCTTGCATAACGGACAATCATCAGGTTCATAAGTTTTTGGAGTTACCTGAGCAAGTGAAATGATATTTAAACCTGTTTTTCCGCAACTTCTGTCAACGATGCAACCTGTTGCAACTACTTCCGGCTCAAATTCTTTAATACATTCGATTGTTTCTTTTATTGTTCTTGCAGTTGTGATTACATCTTCAATAATAACGACTCTTTCGCCTTTTGAAAGTTTGTAGCCTCTTCTTAACTGCATAACTCCGTCTTTTCTTTCAACAAAAAGATTTCGTTTTTTAGCCTGTTTGGCAACTTCATAGCCGATAATAACCGCACCAACAGCCGGAGCAATAATTGTATCAAATTCTAACCCCTGCAACTTTTCGGCAATCATTCTGCCGATTTGTTCTGTGTAATAAGGGTATTGATATAATTTGGCACATTGGAAATATTCATCGGAATGTAAGCCTGATGTTAAACAAAAATGTCCTTTTAATAATCCGTTTGTTTTTTCTAAAATTTCTAAAACTTCGCTACTCATTTTTAATATCCTCTCTGATTCTGTTTTTCAATTCTTCAAAACTTTTAAAATTATTTGTGCTAATAAATTCTTCCAATTCATTAACCAAATCTTCTGCAATAGTAGGGTGTGTAAAGTTTGCTGTTCCTATTTGAAAAGCATCAGCTCCTGCTGCAACAAATTCTAAAATATCAATTAAACTTGATATTCCACCCATTCCGATAATAGGAATATCAACTTCTTTTCTTATTGCGCTGATTGCTCTTAGAGCAACAGGTTTTATTGCCCTACCTGATAATCCGCCGTTTATTCGTTTTTCATAAAATTTACCGTTTATAAAATCCAATTTTATTCCGGTTGCTTTAACTGTATTTATTGCAGAAATTATATCCGCACCGGCTTTTTGTGAAGCAACTGCGAGTTCTTCAATGTTGCTTACATTCGGCGTTAATTTTGTAATTAGAATACCGTTATAATTTTCTCTTACTTCTTTTACCAAAGAATATAAAGTTTCTTCGTTTGTTCCAAACTCTAAACACCCTGCTTTAACATTTGGGCAAGATAAATTCATTTCAATTGCTTTAATTTTATTATTTTCGCAGATTTTAGAAAGTTCAATGTATTCTTCTTTTGTGGCTCCTGCAATATTCATAATAAAATCAATATTTTTTCCTTTTAAAATCGGTAAAACATTATTTATAAATGCTTTTATTCCCATATTTTCTAAACCGATAGAATTAATCATTCCGGCAGTTACTTCCATAATTCTGTTGCCTTTGTTGCCTTTGCGAGGTTCAAGAGAAATCGCTTTTGTAACAATAGCGCCAAGACTTTGAACATTAATAAAATCATTATATTCATCAGCATAACCAAAAGTGCCTGATGCTGTAATTATCGGATTTTTTAGTTTTAAATCGTTTAAATTTATGCTTAAATCTACTGCCATTTAATTTCACTCCCTTTAAATACAGGGCCGTCTTTGCAAACTGTTGCATTTTTACCGTTCTTTAATTCAATAACGCAACCTCTGCAAACTCCGATAGAACAAGCCATTTCTTTTTCCATTGCAATTTCGGCTTCAATATTATATTTTTCACCTGCTTCACAAACTTTTTTTAATACGATAGATGGACCGCAAGCATAAATTTTTTGCGGTTTATAAGTTTTAATTTCATCGTCTAAATAATTAATTATGCTTCCATTTTTGCCCAAACTTCCGTCATCAGTTGAAATCATATTCAAATTAATGTTTTCGGGAATATTATCTTTATTTAAAAATCCTGCAATAATTCTGTTTTCTATGCCGTTTTTATCAAGAGTAGTTTTCAAAAATGAAACAGGTGCAACTCCGACTCCTGCAGCAACGATTAAAGATTTTTTATTTTCAATATTAAAACCGTTACCGAACGCCCCTGAAAACTCAATATCATCATTAACCTTTAAATTTTTTATATATTCTGTTCCTTTTCCTTTGAGTTTGAATAAGACGGTTATAATATCATTTTCAAAATTCATAACGGAAAAAGGGCGTCTTAAAGTATAATCACCGCATAAAACCGAAATAAACTGACCTGCTTTGACGTGAAAATTATCAGCTTTAATTTTTATATAAAAGAGATTATTAGCAGCCTTTGTTATTTCTGCAACTTTGCCTTTATATGATTTTTTTATACTTTCTCTGTCCATACTCCCTAAATCCTAAAAAAT
>JAKSUS010000178.1 GCA_024408745.1 Candidatus Gastranaerophilales bacterium
CCCCTATTGCCATTCTGATACCTATTTCTTTTGTCCTTTCCGTTACGGAAACAAGCATAATATTCATAATTCCGATGCCACCGACAATAAGAGAAACAATCGCAATACTTGCAAGTAAAAATGTGAAATTCTGAGTGCTTTCTTTCATTTTTTCCTGAAATTCAGTATTGTTTCTAATACTAAAATCATCTTCTTGCATTTTACCCAAGCCATGCCTGTTTCTCAAAATTGTTTTAACATCAGTTTCGGCAATCGGCGAATCTTCAACGGATTTTGCTTTAACAATAATTTGACTAACTGCACCCGGGAAATCTGTTCCGAAAACTTTTCTTTGAGCGGTTGTAAGTGGAATAAGAATTAAATCATCCTGATCCATAGGACCCATTGCGCCTTTTGTTTTTAAAGTACCTATAACTTTAAACGGAACATTCCCTATTCTGACTGTTTTATTTAAAGCATTTACATCACCAAAGAGTTCTCTTTCAAGTGTTGAACCAATAATAGCAACTTTTGCGGCATTATTATCATCATCTTTTGTAAACGAACGCCCTGTATTAATTTCATAGCTTTTTATTCTTAAATATGGTCTTGTAACACCGTAAATTGTAGTTTGCCAGTTTTGATTGCCATACATAACCTGTTTAGATGCACTCATTAACGGTGCAACCGATTCAACACCTCTTGCTGTCTTTTTAATTGCAGTTGCATCTTTAACGGATAAAGTCGGTTTTGAACCCATTCCCATAGAAACTCCACCCGTCTTTGCAGTAGCGGAACGAATAGTTAAAACATTTGAACCCATAGATTCCATCATACTTTGAGTTTTTTGGTTCGCACCTTCACCAACCGCAAGCATAACGATTACTGCCGCAACTCCGATAATGATACCCAAAGAAGTTAAGCCTGAACGCATTTTATTTATTTTTAAAGAATTTATTGCAATTTTAAATGTTGATTTTAAGTCTATCATGTTTCTTTAGTCCTCTGATTTTGCCATTCTTTTTTCAACATATCGGAAACAATTTGTCCGTCTTTAAATCTTATAATTCTGTCCGTATATTCTGCAATATCAGGTTCGTGCGTAACTAATACAATAGTTTTGCCGAATTTTTTATTCAAATTAACAAAAAATTCCATAACATCAATACTTGTTTTGGTATCCAAATTACCTGTAGGTTCATCGGCTAAAATAAGCGGTGCATCATTAACTATAGCCCTTGCTATCGCAACTCTTTGTTGTTGCCCGCCTGACATTTGAGAAGGCATGTTGTTTTCTTTATTCTCTAAACCTACAATTTTTAATGCTTCTCTTGCCTTTTCATATCTTTCTTTTTCAGAGATTCCCTTATAAATCATAGGCAGACAAACATTATCAATTGCTGAGGTTCTTGAAATCAAATTAAACCCCTGAAAAACAAAACCGATTTTGCTGTTTCTTATATAAGAAAGTTCATCGGAGTTAAGCGAAAAAACATCAACTCCGTCAAGATGATATTCGCCTGATGATGGTATATCCAAAGTTCCTAACATATTCATACAAGTTGATTTTCCTGAACCTGATGTTCCCATAATTGCAACAAATTCGCCTGTATCAATAGAAAAAGATACACCATTCAAAGCGTTGAAAGATTCTTCGCCCATTTGATAAGTTTTTACTACATTTTTAACTTCTATTAATGCCATAAATATCTTTCATTAAACTTTTTAAAACGGTGGTCTGCCCATTTTAGAAGATGTTTTACCTTTCTGTTTATTGTTTTTTGAAGCAACAACAACTTTATCCCCTGCTTTTATTTCATCAGAAATAATTTGGGTAATGTTTTCATCAGATATTCCTAATTTTATATCATATCTTTTCAAACCTGTTTTTGTTTCAACCCAAATTCCTTGATTTTCGTATTTTTTAGTTTCTGTGTCAGGAGTAAATTTCAAAGCCTGATTTGGAACACATAAAGCATCTTTTACTTCATTTGTGATTATTGAAACATTCGCGCTCATACCCGGGATAACCAAGCCTTCTGTATTATCGACCGAAATAATTACCGTATAAGTAACAACGTTATTTGTTGTTGTTGACGCTAATCTTACCTGCGTAACTTTACCTTCAAAAGTCCTGTCCTGATAACCGTCAAGAGTATATTGTGCGGTTTGTCCGACTTTGATTTTACCAATATCTGCTTCCGATACACTTGTTTCAATTTGCATTTTAGTTAAATCTTTTGCAACTTCAAAAAGTGTTGGAGTGTTGAAACTTGCCGCAACGGTTTGACCGACATCAACCGCTCTTGAAATAACCGTCCCGTCAACAGGAGAAGTTATTCTTGAATAATTAAGGTTGGTTAAATTGTTTTCTAAACTTGCCTGTGCTGCTGAAACTTCCGCACTTGCTGCAGCAACCTCTGCTTGTGATTGTAAAAAATTTGATTGAGCAAGTTCAACTTCATCTTTTGAAACATAGTTTTTTGTATATAATTTTTTATAACGTTGATAATTACTTCTTTTATAGTTTAAAGTTGCCATTGCCCTTGAGTAAGCAGCCTTTGCATTACTTAATTTTGCGCTTGACTGATCAACATTTGCCTGAAATAAACTTGGGTCTAATTCTGCTAACAAATCACCCTTTTTAACAACTGAGTTATAATCAACATAAATCTTTGCAACCGTTCCTGAAACCTGTGTACCGACTGCAATA
>JAKSUS010000179.1 GCA_024408745.1 Candidatus Gastranaerophilales bacterium
TTTTCTTTATTCGCGCAGAAAAGTAAAGAAAAAAGAAAAGTACAAATCCAAAACGTAGTTTTGACCAATGTTTACTACTATAAAATACAATTAAAATATAAAAATTAATTATATGCTGATAATTAATTTTATGTAGATGTAACTAATTATTCTAAGTTAGAGTATTTATAATTCGGATATTTTAAAGTGATAATATGGTTTTATAACATAAAAAAAAGAGCCGATTGTTCGGCTCATAGTAAAACTAACGTCACTTTGTATTATTTAATTCTTTTTTAAAACCACACTATATTAAATCCCTCACACTATATTAAGTCCAATACGACTGAAGGTGCACTGTTTGCTTGTGCTAATAAACTTGAAGATACACTTTGTAAAATTTGTGCTTTTGTATAAACTGTTGTTTCTCTTGCTACATCGGTATCTTCAATAGTTGATAATGAAGCGGACATATTTTGATATCTTACATCCAAGCTTTCTAATGTGGATTCTAATCTGTTTTGATAAGCACCAATTTTTGATCTTGATGCACTTACAGTATCAATAGTATTATCAATTACATCAAGGAAAGCATTTGCTTTGTTTGATGTTGAGAAAGATTCATCAACAAAATCTGCTGTTAATTTAGCATTTAATGCTGTTGCTGTAGCTTTGATTAAAGCATCTTTTATATCTAATTGGTTATCTTTACCTGAATCTGTACCAACTTGTAAAACTAACATACTTGTAGTAGAGCCGTCTAAAAGGTTAATTGTTGAAAATTTGCTTACAGTCGCAATTCTGTCAATTTCTTTTAAACGAACTTTTACTTCATTTGCGAGCATTGATTTTTCTTCTGTTGAATATGTGCCGTTTGCTGCTTGAACCGCTAAATCTCTGATACGTTGCAAATTGTCTTGAATTACTTCCAAATCACCTTCAGCAATCTGAAGAAGATTGATACCATGTTGAGTATTGTCTTTTGCTATTAAAGAAGCTCTTGCTTGTGAATCAAAACGTTTTGCAATTGATAAACCTGCTGCATCATCTGCTGCTTTATTAATTCTTGAGCCTGTTGATAATCTTGTGATGCTTTTGTATACATCATCATTTGCTTTACTTAAAGTTGCTTGTACAACATTTGACGTTACGTTAGTGTTTACTACCAGTGCCATAGCGATTCTCCTTATCGTTTTCAGTACACATCCATGAATAAATAGATTAATTTTTTAAATAATACGTTAGTTAAATACTTTTAGAAAGAATACAAGGGTTAAATTTTTATTTGGTTTCATTCAACCGTTCACATTATTATAATAAACTGATTTTAATAATTTGTAAATCCTACTAAAGTATACAATTTGTACAACTAAAGTCGTAATTTTTTGTAAACTTTTTTCAAAAATTATCCAATTTTGGATAATTTGGCGTTTTTTGCTCAAAATTTTTTGTAAAAAATTGGGCATGCCCATGCAAAAAGGCATGCCTTTTAAGATAAAAATAAAACAAAAAACCTTAAAACTGTTAATATGAGTGCGTTGTGGTAGATATAACAAATAAGGCATGTTCAATAAATCAGGCATGCCAAATTATTGCCCAAAAACATTAAAAGTATTGATAACAGTAGGTTTTAGAGGGATAAAGTAAAAGGCATGCTCTTATATAAAAGCATGCCTTTTTAATTTTTATATTTATTAATTAAACAAGATTTAATTTAGCAGTTTGTTCTAAATATAAAGTTCTTGTTGTAATGTCGCAAACTTCACTCGGACCGAAGTATTGAATAGCACCGGGGAATAAATAGCAATCTTCCATTGCCCATTTTTCTCTGTTGTCTTTCAATTCTTTGAATACAGAGCCGTCAAGTTTTACTAGCGCTTTTTGAATAACTGGTTTCATTTCGCCATGACGTTTTTCCATGTTCATCATCATTGTTAAAGGAACACCGCCTGCAACCCATTCACAAGCAGGTTTGGATAGATTTCTTACTGATGACAAATAACCTGTTAAGCCGTTTTCAATTAAAGCGACAGCATTGTAACCCAAACTGTAACAATAATCCGCATCAAAGTTAGAAGGTGCTGCACATCTGCCTTCATAACCGAAGAAGTGTGCTTGTGATGAGAATTTACCGTTATACAATCCTTGTGCTTTTAATTCTTTCAATTTTGCTTCAATCATTTGAATTAAAAGTTTTTCTGTTTCAATTCTTGAAACCTGAACATTGCCATGAGGATCTCTGTCCATTAATAATTGCCCTTTAATTAATTCAGGCAATGAGGTAAATACATCTGCATTAGCACTTTCCAAGTTTTTAGTTACATATTCAATTTTTGCATCAATTGTCCAAGTATCAAAATCAGATGCTTTTGCTAAAATATCATTCAAGTTTGAAATCATTGTTTTTATTTCAGGAATAAACTCAATTAAACCTTCGGGAATTAAAGCAACACCAAAGTTTTTACCTGCATTAGAACGTTTTACGATAATATCCGTCATATAATCGGTAATATATTTTAAAGAGAACTTGTTTGCTTCAACTTCTTCTGAAATTAAAGCGATATTAGGTCTTGTTCTTAAAGCACATTCCAAACCAACGTGAGTTGCGCTTCTTCCCATTAATTTAATGAAGTGCCAATATTTTTTAGCGGAATTTGCATCTCTTTGAAT
>JAKSUS010000018.1 GCA_024408745.1 Candidatus Gastranaerophilales bacterium
ATTCTGCGAATTTTTCTCGCAGGCATTTTAATATTTGATTGTTTAGCTTTAGCTTCCATAATCTATTTCCTTTTCGCTGTTTTGTCTTGACCTGCGTGTGCTCTGAAAAATCTTGTCGGAGCAAATTCGCCTAATCTGTGACCAATCATTTGTTCTGTAACGTAGATGGGAACGTGAGTTTTCCCATTGTGCACAGCGATTGTATGTCCGAGCATTTCAGGTACTATCATTGATGCTCTTGACCAAGTTTTTACTACTTTTTTATCGCCTGCTTCATTCATTTTTTCAATTTTTTTCATCAAAGATTCGTGAACGAATGGACCTTTTTTTAATGAACGTGCCATTTAATTCTCCTTATTTACGTCTTCTAACAATTAACTTGTCAGATTCTTTGTTACGTTTTCTTGTTCTTAAACCAAGTGCAGGTTTACCCCATGGTGTTTGTGGAGCTCCACCTGTAGAAGTTTTACCTTCACCACCACCGTGTGGGTGATCAACAGGGTTCATTACAACACCACGAACGGTTGGTTTAATTCCTAAATGGCGAGTTCGACCGGCCTTGCCTAACGAAATATTTTTTGCTTCTTCATTACCTAAAACACCAATGGTTGCCATACAATTTTTGCTAACCATTCTCATTTCCGAACTTGGTAATTTTAATGTAACGAATTCACCTTCTTTAGCCATTACTTGTGCACTACCGCCTGCAGTACGAACTATTTGAGCACCTTTGTGCGGTTTTAGTTCGATACAGTGAACATTTGTACCTAAAGGAATAGCATAAAGAGGAAGTGCGTTTCCTGTTTTAATATCAGCTTCAGGTCCAGCTACAATAACATCACCAACGTTTAAGTTTTGTGGTGTTAAAATGTATCTTTTTTCACCGTCAGCATAGAATACTAAAGAAATTCTTGTGTTTCTGTTCGGATCGTATTCAATAGTTTGAACTGTTCCGGGAACACCGAATTTTTCTCTTTTATAGTCAATCTTTCTGTAAGCTCTTTTTGCTCCGCCGCCTTTGTGTCTGCAAGTGATTTTACCTTGGTTGTTACGACCTGCTTTTTTGCGGATAGGCTCAAGTAAAGATTTTTCCGGTTTGTCTGTTGTTATCTCATCGAATTCAAAACAGGACATGCCTCTTTGACCCGGAGAAGTTGGATTAATTTTACGTATTGCCATTTTCTACACTCCTGTTAATTCTTCAATCTTATCACCTTCGATAGTAACGATTGCTTTCTTAGAAGAATCTGTTCTACCGTATTTCATGCCCATTCTCTTTTCGTGAGACGGCATATAAACAGTTCTGACTGCTTTTACCTTACGACCCGGGAAAATCAATTCAACTGCTTGTTTAATTTCGATTTTTGTTGCATCTTTAGCTACTTCAAAAGTATATTGATTATTATTTTCAATAGCTTGGTGAGATTTATCAGTAACTAAAGGCTTTTTGATAATATCGTAAAGTTTTTGTGAATTTGTTCTTGTCTTACTCATTATTTCATCAACCTTTCTGTGATTTCAGTTACTGCTGCTTCACACATTACAACGCTATCTGCTTCCAAAATATCTTTTACATTGATATTTGAAGGAAGTATTACTTTTACATTCGGAAGATTTCTTGCTGCTAATTCAAGATGTTGATTTTCTTGAGCTTTAGTATCAGCAATAATTAAAATCTTTCCTGTTAATTTCAAACCATCAAGAATTTTTGTAAATTCTTTAGTTTTTGGTGCTGTTAAAGCTGAGAAATCTTTAATGATTAAAGTATCTTCAAATCTAGCTGATAAAGCTGATTTTAAAGCTACACGTCTTGCTTTAACAGGCATTTTAATTGAATAATCTCTTGGAACAGGTCCAAAGATTACACCACCACCTGCAAAAAGTGGACTTCTTAAGCTGCCTGCTCTTGCACGGCCTGTACCTTTTTGCTTCCAAGGTTTCTTTCCGCCGCCACGAACTTGAGCTCTTGTTTTTGCACAAGCGTTACCGCTTCTTGCATTGTTTAATTGTCTTCTAACAGCAAGGTGCATTAAATGTACATTAGGTTCAACGCCAAAAACGTTTTCTTCTAAGTCCATTTGTCCTGCTTGGTCGCCGTTACTGTTATGTATTGTAAGTTGTTTTGACATTTTCTTTTCTCCTTAGTTCCATTTCGTTCTTGAAGGCTTAATTGTAACCATTCTGCCTTCGCAGCCCGGTAATGAACCTTTAATTAAGATAAGGTTTTTATCTTGGTCAATTTTTACGACTTTTAACTTTGTAACAGTTACTTGTTCGTTGCCCATGTTACCTGCCATTTTTTTGCCTTTGTAAACACGGCTCGGAGTTGTACCTGCACCGATTGAACCCGGTTCTCTGTGGTTCTTGGAACCGTGAGCCATTGGTCCTCTGCCAAAGTTATGTCTTTTAACAGTACCTTGGAAACCTTTACCTATTGATTGTCCGGTAACGTCAACCTTCGCTACCCCGTCTAATACTGCCAAGTCAACTTTGTCACCTACATTGTAAGCACTTGAATCATCTACTCTGAATTCTTTCAAGTAGCTCATTGCAGGAAGGTCATTTTTCTTCAAATGACTAAGTTGAGGTTTTGACAATTTCTTTTCCGTGCAAGCGCAAGTACCAACTTGGATTGCACTGTAACCGTCATTATCAACGGTTTTTACCTGAGTAACAGTCAATGGTTCTACTTCAACCACTGTTACAGGTATTACAGATCCTTTTTCGTCATAGACCTGTGTCATTCCTAATTTTTTTCCAATTACACCTAGAGTCATTTTTTCCTCTTTTCTTTGTGAGCGCTACTAAGTACATCTGCTTTCTTGAGCATCAAGAGTGCATGCCGTTGAAAAAATTTTCAACTTTCCTAATCTCGTAAGGAGTGAAGCATGCCCGACACGAAATCGGGTAAAACCCTTGTCCCAATCGTAGATCACATTCAAATTAATTATTTAATTTTCAATGCAAATTAAATTGCCAGATGCTAATCTTATTACTATTGTAATACAAAAATATAAAATGCAAGCAATTATTTTTAATATTATTAATTATTTACACTCTTCAATGCTGAAAACCCTTTATATAACTAAATCTTAACAATATTTTACTAAAAAAATGTTTAAAAATTCAAAAAATGTGGTATAACTAATATTGTGGAGTGCAATTATGCTGAAAGACGGTACTGAAAAAAAATCATATTTGGAAATTTTTCAACAGGTAATAGAAGCTGCTAATCCGACTAATAATAAACACCTGTTGCTATTAGTTGATGATGAGCCGAATAACTTAGCATTACTTCGCAGAACTTTGCGTTCAAAATATGATATTATTACAGCAACTAACGGTATAGAGGCTTTAGAAGTTGTTAAAGAAAAAGGTGATGATATTTCTTTAATTATAAGCGACCAAAAAATGCCTCAAATGCAAGGTACTGAATTTTTAACGCAAGTCACCGAAACTCATCCGCATATAATTAAATTATTATTAACAGGTCATTCTGATTTGGATATATTGATTGACAGTATTAACAAATGCAATTTATTTCAATATATTTTTAAACCTTTTGAACCTGAAGAATTAATGATTATTGTTCAAAACGGCATTGAAACTTTAGAACTTGAACAAAACAAAGAAAGAATGTTAAAAGAACTAAAAGATTTATTCTATACAACAATAAAATCAATTTCATCCGCTTTAGATGCAAAAGATACATACACTCATGGACATTCTCTAAGAGTAACAATGTATTCTTTAATTCTTGCAAAATATATGGATAATGTTGATGATAAATTCAAAGAAGAATTGGAAACGGCAGGTTTGTTACATGATATAGGCAAAATCGGTATCGCAGACTGTATTCTGTGCAAAACCGGCAAATTATCTGATGAGGTATTTGAAATTATTAAATCTCACCCTGAAAAATGTAAAAAGCTTTTAAACAATATCAAAAAATTAGATTGTGTTTCCGAATGGTTAAACTCTCACCATGAAAAATGGGATGGAACAGGATATCCCAAAGGCTTAAAGGGTGAAGAAATTCCTATTTCAGCACGAATAATTGCTATTGCTGATACTTATGATGCAATGACTTCAAGCCGTTCTTATCGTCAATCTTTACCGCATGAAACCGCAAGAGATGAAATTATAAGTTGCAGAGGAACACAATTTGACCCGACTTTAGTTGATATATTTATTAAAGCAGAGCATGAATTTGCAATTGCGCATGATAATCCCGAAGAATATTATCACAATATAAGCATTTTAAGACAACATATAGGAACAGACGAAAAAGAACTTTCAAAAAAAGTCTGGTAAGATTATAAAATTGCCTTAATTGCCAAACCTATAAGAATTAATCCGCCGAAAATCTGCAAATATTTTGCAGGTAACTTTTGAAATAAAAAACCGCCCCAAAATCCGATAAGTGAATTAATAAATGTTATTATCCCTATAATTATTGAAGCAAACCAAATATTTGCTTTTGCAAAACATAAAGAAATTCCGGCTCCTAAAGCATCTATACTTGTAGCTATTGCAAATGTCAATAAGCACATAAAAGTTAAACAACAAATTTTTTCCTGTTTTTCTTCAAAAGCATCTTTGATAAATTTTACGCCCAAAAACATGAATATTATAAAAATAATCCAAGTATTTACGATTTTCAAATAATTATAAACGGTTAATGAACAGAAATAACCGATTACCGGCATTAAAAACTGGAAAAAGCCGAAAAACAACGCAAGAAGGAAAGATGTTTTTCTTTTGTTGGTTTTAAACATCAATCCTTGTGTAAAACTTACCGTCATTGCATCAATAGACAAAGCGATTGCAAGAAAAAGTATTTGAAAAATGCCCATAAATTATTCTTTAGCTAATAATTTTTCTCTTACTTTTGCTTCAACTTCCGCAAGAATTTCAGGGTTTTCTTCTAAAAATTCTTTTGCTTTATCTCTGCCTTGTCCGATTTTATCGTCATTGTAACTAAACCAAGCGCCGGCTTTTTTAACAATATCTAAATCAGTAGCGACATCTAAGATACAACCTGTTTTGGAAATGCCCAAACCGTAGATAATATCAAATTCCGCAATTCTGAACGGTGGAGCAACTTTGTTTTTAGCAACTTTAACTTTTACTCTGTTACCAAATTCTTGTCCGTCCTTTTTCAAAGTTTCAATTTTTCTGATTTCCATTCTTACACTTGAATAGAATTTTAATGCATTACCACCTGTTGTTGTTTCGGGGTTTCCGTACATAACACCGATTTTTTGACGAAGTTGGTTAATAAAGATAATTGTTGTTTTTGTTTTATTTACAACACCTGTTAATTTTCTCAAAGCCTGACTCATAAGTCTTGCCTGCAAACCAACATGATTATCACCCATTTCGCCTTCAATTTCGGCTTTCGGAACAAGTGCCGCAACGGAGTCAACAACAATAATATCAACAGCACCCGAGCGAACAAGTTCTTCCGTAATTTCAAGTGCCTGTTCACCTGTATCAGGTTGGCTTATTAATAATTGGTCGATATCAACACCCAATTTTCTTGCATATTCAGGGTCTAAAGCATGCTCAGCATCTACGAATGCTGCAATTCCGCCTCTTTTTTGAGCTTCAGCAACAATATGTTGTGCTAAAGTAGTTTTACCACTACTTTCAGGACCGTAAATTTCAATAATTCTTCCTTTTGGAATACCGCCGATTCCTAAAGCTATATCCAATGATAAAGCACCTGTCGGAGTTGATTCAACTTGGGCAGATGATTTGTCACCAAGTTTCATAATTGAACCTTTACCAAAATCTTTTTCTATTTTTGAAATTGCCGCATCTAATGCTTTTAATCTTTCTGCATCAACGACTTGTTTTTCTTCTAATGTTGCTTCGCTCATAATTTTCCTACTCCCTGTTTTTATATTTTATATTTTTATATTGTACACTAAAATTTGATATTGTGTTGTAACATTTTATTAAACATGAAAATTTGCAATTTTATTATCTATATACTCAATTTTTTCAGGAAATTTATTCTTCACAAATTCAACAACTTCATTATATTTATCGTTTTGACCTGCTTCTTTTAAAAAGCGTATTTTCTTTAAATAACTTTCGATATTATTTTCATCAACCTTAATAGCTTCTTCAATTTTTTCCAAAGCACCGTTGAAATCTTTATCCTGTTCTAATACAAGCGCATAAACCGTATTAATACTTACTAAATTCTTATTGATTTTATAACCTGCTCTTATATTTCTCAAAGCATTTTTTGTATCCTTGTAACAATGCAAATATATTTGCGCAAGTTGTAAATAAGATTCGTAATCTTCAGGACAATATTCAAGCATAATTTTATATTGCTCAACTGCTTTTTCCAAATTATCACTAAGTCTGTAACAATCACCAAGCAACTTATGAAATTGTTCAAATTGTTTACTGTTCGCAAAAACATTAGTTAATAATTCTATTGCTTTTTGATAATTCTCTTCCATTTTATAAATTATTGCCAATTTAACTGCAGAATCGTAAAAATGAGGAACATCTTCAATAATCTTATGGAATAAACCTTTTGCCTCCTCATAATTACCTGAGCCCGCCAAAGATACAGCATAATAATATCTTGTTAAAGTATCGGCCTGAGGACTTTGCATTGCTTTATTCAAATATTTTAAAGATTTTTGATATTTTTTAACTTTTTGCCAAAATATACCTGCTGAAAGATTGAAAGCAAAAGACTCAGGTTCAATTAAAGCTATCGCACGATAAGTTTTTATTGTTGATTTTATATCTTTTACATCCAAATAACATTCCGCTAAATTAACCATAAAATCAACTTTAAACGGCACAATTTGAGTAGCGATTTTAGCATTTCTCAAGGCTGACTCAAAATCTTCCAGCTTTGTATAACATAATGACAAATAATAATAAGCCATTGAATGATATTTATCTAATGCCGTAACATAAATAAATGCTTCCTGCGCTTCTTTCAATTTATTCTGTTCATATAAAACGACCGCAAGCAAAAAAGCAGCATGAACATTTCCTAATGATAAGCTCAGAGCTTTTTGGAATTTTGCTTCGGCTTTTGGTTTATCATTTAAGCGTGCATAAGCAATACCCCAGTTTATATAAATTTCAGGGTCATTCGGAGCATATTCAACGGCTATATGATAACATTCTATCGCTTCATCAACTCTGTTAAGTTCAACTAATGCCGCACCTTTCAATGAATAAGCCGAAGAATAAGTTCTGTCTATCCTCAAAGCTTCATCAAATTTATCAACCGCTTCATCAAATCTGTGTAATTTAGCGAGTGCAATACCCCAATTCGTAAAAATTTCGGGGTTTTTCTGAAACATTTTTGATGACATTTCAAACTTTTCAATTGCAGCATCAATTTTACCTTCAACAGCAAGATTTATTCCCCAATTCAAAAAAGCCTTTGACGGCATTAAAACGTGCATTGAGTTTTTGTCGTAAGACTTAACTTGTTTATCTAAATTTCTTATTTTGCCTAATATAAAATTCCAAAACCTTTTCATATTATTAATATTATCACATAAAAACTCGAATAAAAGTATTTATTTCCTTACATAACATTTATTTTGATTTATAAATATATAATTACAATTTTTTATTGTATTATAAAATTATTAAATAATTATTTTCAGGTATAATATTTTCATACAAGGTAGGCTGATTATGGCGAAAGTAAAATCAAAATGGGTATGTCAAAGTTGCGGTTATGAAGCACCTGCTTATTTGGGAAAATGTCCCGAGTGTTCATCCTGGGGAACTTTTATTGAAGAAGCGGAAACCATTTCTAAAATACAACCTCAACATGAAAACAAAACTTTTTTTGAAAATAATATACAAAAAATTAATGATATAATTATTGATGAAACTTTTAGATTCTCAACAGGGTTAGAAGAATTTGACAGAGTTTTAGGCGGCGGTTTGGTTGAAGGTTCTCTTGTTTTAATTGCAGGCGATCCCGGTATCGGTAAATCAACCTTGATTTTACAGGCTTGTTCTTATTTATCAAACAATAATGTTGAAGTGCTTTATATATCAGCCGAAGAATCCGTAAGACAATTAAAAAGCAGGGCGAAAAGGCTCAAGGTTACAGGCAATTTAAACGTCTTATCCCAAACAAATGTTGAAGAAATTAAATCGGCAATTTTTGAAACAAAACCAAAGGTCGTTGTAATAGACAGTATTCAGGCAATTTATTCACCTGCAATAACGAGTTCACCGGGAAGTGTTTCGCAGGTTCGTGAAGCCTGCAATACATTTATGGAAATTGCAAAAACAACCGGAACAACAATTATAATTGTCGGACATGTTACAAAAGACGGAACAATTGCAGGTCCGAGGGTGTTAGAACATATGGTCGATACCGTTTTGCAGTTTGAAGGTGAAAAATATAAATTTTTCAGAATGTTAAGGGCAGTAAAAAATCGTTTCGGGTCTACAAACGAAGTCGGCATTTTCAATATGAAAGATACAGGGTTAGAAGAAGTTCAAAACCCGAGCGAATTATTTTTGGAAGGAAGAAAAGAAGCCTCAGCATCAGGTAGCGTTATAATTGTTACCAATGAAGGCACAAGACCGTTATTAGTGGAATTGCAAGCATTGACAGGTTTTACTTCATATCCCGCACCAAGACGTGTTGCGACAGGAATTGAATATAACAGGGTTTTACAAATTATTGCGGTTTTAGAAAGACGAGTAGGATTGAATTTAAGCAAACAAGATGTCTATGTAAGCGTTGTCGGAGGAATGGAAATTAACGAACCTGCTGCCGATTTAGGTATTGCACTTGCTATCGTAACTTGTTTAAGGAATGTAACCATTGAACCGTCAACAACAATAATCGGGGAAATCGGTTTATCGGGTGAAATTCGTCCCGTTAATAATATTGAAGCAAGAGTAAATGAAGCGGCGAAATTGGGATTTAAAAAAGCAATAATTCCAAAATCTTCAATTAAATGTAATGTTAAAGGAATTGAAATTATTGAAGTTTCAAAATTAACGGACGCAATAACAAAAGCAATAGGATAAATTATGGAAGTTGTTGAACCTAATAAAGATTACTTATATTCCTATTATGAAGCTTGCAAGGAAACGTGGGGAAATTGTCATGATAATTATATAATTCATGACCCTGAAAAGTTTTCGGAATGGAAAGAGCATATTTTCCAAGATTATAAAAAACAGGAAAAAGGAATTGATTTGCCTGAGAACTATGTTCCCTCTGCAACTTATTGGCTTGTATCAAATAACGAATATATTGGAACAATAAATTTAAGATTAAAATTAAATCAACAACTTGCAATATATGGCGGACACATAGGAATTGTTATAAGAACAAGTAAGCGTGGCGGAATTTATGCAAGACATGCAATAAATTGGGCAATCGCAAAAGCAAAAAGTCTGAATATTAATCCTGTTCTTCTTACATGTCAGGCAAGTAATACATTATCCCACAAAGGTTTAGAGTTTTTACATTATGTAAAAAAAGAAGAAGATATAATTGAACTTTATGGTAAAAAACAATTAATTTACAGATATTATTTTTAAAGTTTTTGCTGAATCCAATTTTTATATTTTTCTGTTCTTGAATAATTCACGCTGTTTGTTGAATTAACAGCAGGCTTTATATTATTTTCAAAATTTTCTTCGGGAACAGTTGCATTATTCAAATTAACATTGTTATTCAAATCAGGAGTATTATTAACAGGTTCCTGAGTATTTACATCATTAGGTTGCTCCTGATTATTAGGAGTGAATTTGTCAACAAATGCATCTTTTTGTGAGAATTTTTCTTTTTTATTAGGATAAATTTTTGAATGTATTTTATTTGCTAATAAATTTGCAGTCGGACGAGTAAATTTTTTAATTTTTGAAATTGGAACAATATTTTCGCCAAAACCGCTTGACGGTTTTTGAAATTCATTCATGGAAATATCTTTTCTTGCATTATCTTCCAAAATGTAATCACGATTATGAACATCAATTAAAGTTGAATTGATATTTAATTCAGCGGAAGAACTTACCGGATTAGCCCAAATCCATTGGCAACGGAATTTCCAGTTTGATTTGAGAAAATCTTTTTCCGTATCAAAACCGCCATATACAAATACAACATAATCAACACCAATAGTTTGTGCGATTTTATCTAATTTATCATAATCAATCGTATATTTTTGTTTATATTGTCTTGTTAATTTATCATAATCTCTTTGTAAACCGCTTACTTGTATGATTTTTTCGCTTGTACTAATATCTATAATATTCAAATCGCTGTATTTATGTAAAGCATTAACCAAATCAGCCGAAAACATATCGGTAGCACCTGAATATATTGCATAACTTGATGCATTAATAGGATTAGTTAGCGGAAATACCGCTATATTTTTCTTTTCTTCAATGGCAAAACTCTTTAACCCAATAAACATTCCGCATAATAAAAATATAATTAAAATTAACTTTTTCATAATAAACCGTCCTACTCCATAATATTATTAATATTATGACATTATTTTTTAAATTTTTAATCCGTTAATTAAAGTAGTTTTTGTTTTTACATTCCTGCAATTTCAATATGTTCTTTTTCTTTTTTAAGGTTTGTATAAACCCAATCAGGAATAAAGATTTTACCTAAATAAATTATATTATTATTGTTCGGGCTATGGAAATCAGAACCACCCGTTAAAATTAAATCATATTTTTCAGCCATTGTTGAATAATATTCAACCATAGCAGGAGAATGTTTTCTATGATAAGCTTCAACGCCTCTTAACCCATAATTCATTAAATCAGTAATGAGTTTTTCTGGATTTTGAATATCGCAAGGGTGTGCAACAACAGGTATTCCGCCTGCTTCATAAATAACTTCAACTGCATCATGCGGCGTTACGGTTTCACGTTGAATATAAACTTCCGAATCATCATTAATATATTTTGCATAAGCCTGCATAACATTTTGCGCTCCGCCTGCAACAACAATAGCCTTTGCAATATGAGGACGACCAATACTTCCGCCAACCGCAACATAATTATTTATTTGGTCAAAGGTTACGGGAATATTTGCTTTTTTATTTAAAAGTTCAACAATTTTTTTAGTTTGTTTTATACGTGCCTGTTGTTGTTCTTTTAACATTTTTTTAAAATCAGAATTTTCAAAATCCATAAAATAACCAAGTATATGAATTTCTTCGTTATTATAGATTGTATTTATTTCAACTCCGGGAATGACTTCAATATCAAGACCTTTTTCCTTAATGTAATTTTTGGCAATATCATAAGAGAGCACATTATCGTGATCAGTTATTGCCATAACATTAAGACCGACTCCTGCCGCAGTATCAATTAGCATTTGCGGAGTGTAAGCACCGTCTGAATAGGTGCTGTGGATATGTAAATCTAATTTCACTTTATTTACCTTTCATACTTATATTACCTCACTGCTTAAATCTTTTACATAAAAAACTCTTTCAACTGTTTCACAAAGCATGTCCTTGATATTGAAACTAAATTTGACAGCATTAAATTGAGCAACGGGGCTGTCAACGACATCTAATCTATCGTGAATACAAGTTGTCCATCTGTTAATTGAAGCATCAATGTCCATTCCTATAATACTTTCTGATGCTCCGCAAAATCCTGCGTCTGTTATATAGACCATTTTATTATCATAAATCTTTTCATCAGCTGTCTGAACATGTGTATGTGTTCCCAAAACAGCATTAATTCCCAATCCTTTTGCATAATGTCCGAATGAAATTTTTTCAGCAGTTGCTTCTGCATGAAAATCAACAAAAATTAAATCTGCTTTATCCTTTAATTCTTCCGATAATT
>JAKSUS010000180.1 GCA_024408745.1 Candidatus Gastranaerophilales bacterium
ATATTAATGCTAAATACGAAATTTCAACTGATGATAGAGGTTTGGATATATCTTTAAATGGTGAAGGTGTAGCATTTTTAATAGGGTATAGAGGAGAAACTTTATATTCAATGCAAAGTGTTTTATCATCTGTTGCAAGCAAGGGTCAAGAGGATAGAATAAGAGTAATATTAGATGTAGAAGGTTATAAAGCAAAGAGAGAAAAAACATTAGAAGATTTAGCTGAAAAAATGGCAACAAGAGTTGTTAAAACAAGAAAATCTGTTTCTTTCGGGCATCCTTTTGAAGCGATTGATGAAAAGAAAATCCAACAGGTAAAATCTGTTGCACAGGGTTTTATGCATGAAACAAATTTAAAATATAAAAATTGCAGAATTGACGGGGTAAGTGTTTTATTATCTAATCCACCCAAAATTGAGCATTTAAAAAATATTTTTTAAGTAAAGAAATATTTACACAATAGTAAAAAACCCATGCTTCATGGTATTATTATAGAACATTAGGCATGTTAATGAGCTGGAGGAGTATTAATAGTGAGTACAGAAATGTTAGAAGAATTGACCATTAGCGAAAACGGTCTTAAAGTTCTTGAAAAAAGATACTTAAAAAGAGATAAAGAGGGAAATGCGATTGAAACCCCGAAAGATTTATTTATGAGAGTTGCTTCAACTTTAGCTAATGCTGATTTGAAGTATGGTAAAAGCGAAGAAGATGTTAAAGAATTAACAACTCAATTTTATAACTTTATTGCAAAAAGATATTTTATGCCAAACAGCCCGACATTAATGAATGCAGGCAGAGATTTGGGACAACTTGCGGCATGCTTTGTTCTTCCCGTTGAAGATTCTTTGGAAGAAATTTTTGAAACGATTAAAAATACTGCTCTTATTCATAAAAGCGGTGGAGGAACAGGTTTTAACTTCTCACACCTAAGACCGAAAAATGACGTTGTAAAAACTACAATGGGCGTTTCTTCGGGTCCGATTTCATTTATGGAAGTATTTAACGCTGCAACCGAAGCAATTAAACAAGGCGGAACACGTCGTGGTGCTAACATGGGTATTTTGAGAGTTGATCACCCTGATATTTTAGAATTTATTGATGCAAAATTTGACGGTTCAAAATTAAACAACTTCAACATCTCAGTTGCAGTTACAAATAAATTTATGGATGCTGTTTTGAATAACGAAGATTATGAATTAATCCACCCGAAAACAAAAGAATGTGTTAAAAAATTAAATGCAAAAAATGTATTTGACAAAATTGTTGACCACGCTTGGAGAAACGGTGAACCGGGTATTATTTTCATTGATAAAATGAATGCCGATAACCCGACTCCGCTTTTAGGACCTATCGAATCAACTAACCCTTGCGGGGAAGTTCCTCTTCTTCCTTTTGAAGCATGCAACTTAGGTTCAATCAATTTAAGCAGATTTGTTGAAGATGGCACAATTAATTGGGATAACTTGGCAAGAGTAACAAGATTAGCAATTCATTTCTTAGATAATGTTATTACTATCAATAATTATCCTCTTCCAAAAATCGCCGAAATGGTTACATCAAACAGAAAAATCGGTTTTGGTGTAATGGGGTGGGCTGATATGTTGATGATGTTAAATATTCCTTATAATAGCGAAGAAGGTACAAAATTAGCTTCACAAATTATGGAATTTATTGATTATCATTCAAAAGTTGAATCTATCGAGCTCGCTAAAGAACGTGGCAAATTTGCTTCCTTCAAAGGCAGTATCTATGACGGACAAAATTTCTTATCAACTAAATATAAAGGTAAATCAGCAGGCATGATTACTGATGAACAATGGGTTGAATTGGATGAACAAATTGCAAAAACAGGTATCAGAAATGCTACGACAACTTGCATCGCTCCGACAGGTACAATTTCAATGATTGCAAGCACTTCAGGCGGTGTTGAACCTTTATTCGGTTTAGTATTTTTAAGAAACGTCATGGACGGAACTTTGATGTATGAAGTTAACCCGATATTTGAAAAACTCGCTAAAGAAAGAGGCTTCTATTCAAATGAATTAATGGGTAAAATTTCTGAAAAAGGCACGGTTCACAATGTTGACGGAGTTCCTGAAGATGTTCAGAAAATCTTCGTAACTGCTCATGATGTTGCTCCCGAATGGCACGTTAAAATGCAGGCTGCATTCCAACTTCACACAGATAATGCCGTTTCCAAAACAGTAAACTTCGTTGAAGAAGCAACAAGAGAAGATATTGAAAAAACTTATTATCTTGCTTATAAATGCGACTTAAAAGGCATTACGGTTTACAGAAACAATAGCCGTGATATTCAACCTATGAATCTTAAAAAGAAAGAAGATAAAAAGGAAGAAGCACCGGTTGTTGAAGAAGTAAAAGAAGAAGTTAAAGCTGAACCTGTTACACAATATGCAGGTGAAGTAAAAGTTAAAATCTGTCCTGAATGCGGTAACAAAATTGAATACTCAGAAGGATGTTATATTTGCTTAAATTGCGGATATTCAGGTTGCAGTTAGGAAATAAAAATAATTAAATAATTAAAAAGCGAGAAATGTTTATCTTTTCTCGATTTTTATTAATATTTTAGACAATATGAATATTTGTGGTATGCTTATATATAATAATTGTTTAAATTATATGG
>JAKSUS010000181.1 GCA_024408745.1 Candidatus Gastranaerophilales bacterium
CCATTTCTCTGTTACCTTTAACCATTTCTTGAATAATAACACCTTCAAGACCTTCGATAAGACCTTTTTCTGTTAATTTAGCAATCAAGTCTTGGTATTCTGCTCTCAATTGAGCTTCTGATTGAATGTTAACTCTTACACCGCCAACATCAGTTTTGTGAGAAGTTGTTTTAGAAGTCATTTTCATAACAACAGGATATCCGATAGAGTTACCTAATTCGGCAACTTCTTCTTCGTTTGTTGCTAAACCGTATTTGCAAGCTCTGATACCATAAGCTTGAAGAACATCAATACTTTCTAATGTAGTTAATTGAGCTCTGCCTTCAGAAATTGATTTTCTGATAATTTGTTTAACTTTTTCTTTATCAACGTCATAGCAAGGAATTTTGCCTTCAGGTTGTTCCATCCATAATCTTTGTTGATTTAATCTGTTAAATCCGTCAGCAGCTTCTTCAGCATACATAAAGAATGGCATATTTAATTCCATTTCTGAAATTTTTGCAAAGAAATCATTCTTTGATAAGAATACACCGATAATTGGTTTTTCAGGATGTTTTGCTTTTATTTCCATAATCGCATTAGCAACATCAATATCTTTCAAACCTAAGAATGGTAAGTAAATAACCATAATCATATCAACATTTTCATCAGCAATAACTGTTTCAAGAGTTTGTTGATAGTGTTCAATAGGAGCTGATGCAATCATATCAATAGGGTTTTTAACAGATGCAGCTGAAGGTAAGAAACTTCTTAATTTTTCTTTAGTTGCATCTGTAATTTTAGCCATTTGCATACCATATTCACAAATAGCATCAGTTGCCATAATGCCTGGGCCACCTGAGTTTGTGATAATTGCTACTCTGTCACTTTTTGGAATCGGGCAGTTAGCAAAAACTTTAGCAGTAGCAAATAAGTTTTTCAAAGAATATTCTCTGATAACACCTGATTGCATTAATAAAGCATTTGCGGCTTTGTCTGCACCTGCTAATGAACCTGTGTGAGAAGATGCTGCTGATGCGCCTGCTGCACTACGTCCTGCTTTTAATGCAAGAATAGGTTTCTTTTTAGAAACTCTTGTTGCCAATTTTCTGAAATTAGCAGGATTTTGAATTGATTCCATATAAAGTAAAATTTGTTCAACATCTTTTTCATCTTCCCAATATTCAATAGCAGTTTCAGCATTAACATCAGCTTGGTTACCGATTGAAATGAATTGAGCAAAACCTAAGTTTAAGTCTTTTAAAATATTTAAAATACCGCCACCTAAAGCACCTGATTGAGAAACGAAACCGATATTTCCTCTTTCAGGAAGACTTTCGGCGAAACATCCGTCCATTCTTACTTGCGGGTCAGTATTTACAACACCTAAACAGTTAGGACCAACACATCTCATACCATATTCTTTAACTTTAGCTAATAATTGTTTTTCAACTTCTGCACCTTCTGCACCTGTTTCTTTAAAACCTGCAGTAATAATGCAAAGACCTTTTATACCTTTTTCATGGCATTGGTCAATTGTTGACAATACAAATTTTGCATTAACAACAATAATAGCTAAATCAATTTCATCAGGAACTTCGTTTACTGATGTATATGCTTGTAATCCTTCAATAATTCCACCTTTTGGGTTGATTGGGTAAACTTTACCGTTGAACTTGTACTCTTGCAATCTTTTCATAATTTCTGAGTCGATTGTGTGTTCTTTTGTAGAAGCACCAACAACGGCAATTGATTTTGGTTTCATAATTTTGTCTAAATTTTGTACCATTTTTTTCCTCTTTCTTTTATAAGCTGAAAGCCACTATGGCTTACTGTAACCTTCGTTTAAATATTCTCTGACTCTGAATGTTGCGCCAAGTGATGTCGCTAATTTTTCACATTTATCAATATCAATATCAGCACCTTCAAAGCCTGATACAACAGTTGCATAAGTAGTTATGCCATTATTTACTGCTGATTTTATAAAATCTATCATTCCTTTAAAACCGATTTCGGCTTCAAAAGAACAATTAGTAATTTCTTTATATTGTTTTGCATTATCTGCGTTAAGACTGACAGAAAAACTGTCTACAAGTCCTAATAATTCCGGAACAACATCTCTTTTATGAACAAGATTTGCATGTCCGTTTGTATTAACTCTGATTTTTATATCAGGATAATTTTCTTTTATAAATTTTGAAACTTTTTTAAGTGAATCAAGTTCCAACATCGGTTCACCATAGCCGCAAAATACAACTTCATTCCCTATTTTATTTTCTAATTGTTTTATGTATTTGATAACTTCATCAGGATTTGCTTTTAAGTTATCAAGTTTCATATCAACACCTTCTACCGTTGAATTCAAATCCCTTATACAAAATACACAACGACAAGTACATAAATTAGTTAAATTTATATACATTTTAGAATTAACGAAATAAACTAAATTTTGTTTTTCCAATGTTTCAGACATGTTTAAAATAAGTACTTATAATTAATTACAACTTGATTTTCGCACAAACATAAGCGAAATTTCAAGTAAATATTTTGAATATTATATGGTGTTTTTATTTATTAAACTTATTTTAAGTGAAGTATTATTAAGTTTTGGCATTTTTTCATAAATATTTTAAAATAATATTAGGAGAGATATA
>JAKSUS010000182.1 GCA_024408745.1 Candidatus Gastranaerophilales bacterium
ATCATTTAAACATATGCTGTTCTTTTCAGTATGAATATTTTCAATGACAACAATCGCATCATCTACAACCGTACCAACTGCTAAAACCATTGCAAATAAAATCAATGTGTTGATTGACATACCGAGCATCGGTAAAATTGCCAAAGAACCGATTAACGAAATCGGAATAGCAATAATTGGAATAAGAGTTGCTCTGAATGTTCCCAAAAATAAATATGTTAAAAATACAACGATAATTGCTGCTTCAAAAATTGTTTTAATAACTTCGTGCATTGATTCTTTGATGTATTCCGTTTCATCGTGAACAACCTGTAAAACCATACCATCAGGAAGGTCTTTGCTGATTTCGTCCAT
Organism: Candidatus Gastranaerophilales bacterium; assembly: GCA_024408745.1. Lineage (GTDB taxonomy): Bacteria > Cyanobacteriota > Vampirovibrionia > Gastranaerophilales > JAILCC01 > JAILCC01. Next base: position 355 of record JAKSUS010000182.1, read on the forward strand.
AACTTCTCTGCAACCGTCAGCAACATCAATAATATTTGCATCAGGAAGCGGAATAACTTGAATCATCGCATTCGCAGCACCGTTTAAACGCCCTGTGCGAGAATACGTTTGAGAACCTAATTCTACTCTTGCAACGTCTTTAATTTTTATATTTGAGCCGTCTTGATTTGATTTTATAATAATATTTTCAAATTCTTCAGGAGTTGTTAATCTTCCTTTTGTTCTCAATGTGAATTGCATTTTTTGAGGTTCGCTCATAGGTTCAATTCCTAAAGAACCTGCCGGTACCTGAATGTTTTGACCTTCGATTGCTGCTGCTATTTCATTTGTTCCGACATTAAGACTTGCCATTTTTTGAGGATTTAGCCAAATTCTCATACCGTAATCGCCTGCCCCGAAAACGTTAACTTCACCAACACCAGGGACACGTAAAAGTTCGTCTTTAATGTGGATTGATGCGTAGTTGCTCAAATATAACGGTGAAAACGCACCATTTGGTGAGGATAAACTTCCGATTACGGCACCGCCACCGCTTACTCTGTTTTTAGAAATTAAGCCTTGTCTTGTTACCTCTTCAGGCAGTCTTGACATAACCTGTTGAATACGGTTTTGAACGTTAACTAATGCCATATCTTTATTAGTTCCGACTTTAAAAAATATGTTTAATTGATAAGAGCCGTCTGAACTTGTAGAAGTCATATAGGTCATATTTTCAACACCGTTAATTTGTTGTTCAAGAACTGATGCAACGGTTGTTTCAATTACATCAGCGCTTGCACCGGGGTATGTTGCCTGAACGGATACCTGAGGTGGTGTAACCTGAGGATATTTTTCAAGTTTTAAATACGTCATTGATAATAAACCCAAAAGGGTTATGAAAATAGAAACTATAATTGCAAAACGTGGTCTGTTAATAAAAAAATCGCTGTTCATTGTCTATTTTCCCATAATTTTCTTTATTGCTCTTTTTATTTTATGAGAAATTTTTTGTGCGAAGGAAGGTTTCCCGACTCCTTTAATTTCTTTCTTTGCGTTTTTCTCTGCCTTTGCCTGTTGGTTAATTGTAACGGGTTGTCCTTCCTGAATAAATTGTAAACCTGTTGTTGCTACTCTTTCACCGTCAGATAAGCCTTCCGTAACTATCCAATTCCCTTTGTAATCTTCTTCCGCAACGATATCACGTTTGAATGCTTTGTTGTTCTCATCAATAACATATAAATATTTACCTGTTTCTGTTTGTAAAACTGCTTCCTGCGGAACCAAAATAACATCTCTCGGTTTATCCAAAATGATTTTTACTGTTGCGTAGTCACCGGGAATTAAAAGGTTTTTTGCATTGTTAAATAATGCTCTTACCTGTATCGTTCCTGCGGTTTCGTCAATAGTGTTGTCTATAAATGCGATTTTACCTTTTTCGGGGTAAACTGTGTCGTCCGATAAAGTTATTTCAACACTTATATCAGATAAGTCATCAACTTTAGAAGCTTTTTTCAAGGTCAAATAACTTTTGCTTTTCAAAGTGAAATCCACCTGTATCGGATCTAAGCTGACTATTGTTGCCAATGTTCCGCTTACAGGTGTAACGTAGTTTCCTTCGGTTATATAGATTTTACCGATTTTACCTGTTATCGGTGAATGAATTTTTGTATAACCTAAATTGATTTGTGCCTCAGTTAAAGCGGCTTTTGTGGAATCAACATTTGCTCTGTCCTGATCTCTGATTGCCAACTTGTTATCATAATCAGCTTTGCTTATATAATCGCTTTTTACAAGTTGTGCTGCTCTTGTTAAATTTTTGGATGAATCTCTCAAAGATGCCTGGGCATTTCTGAGGTTTGCAGCAGCCTGATTAACTTTTGCGGAATAAGTGTAAGGTTCAATTTGGAATAACAAATCGCCTTTTTTTACCATTGAACCTTCGTTAAAATATTTTTTTTCTAAGTATCCGTCAACTCTTGCAACAACGGACACATCATATTTAGCGTTAATTCTGCCTGTTGAATTAAGAGTTTCAATAATTTGTTCTGTTTTAATGTCTTTTATATCAACTATTGCTTGTGGCATGGTGTTTTTATTATTACCGCAACCTGACAATCCAATTATCATAATCAGTACAAATAATAATGATATTATATTTCTCATCTTAATCTCCCCATAGTAACTTTGTCTTTACTTTAGCATAAATAAATTATCATGTTAAACATGTAAATTTATTTAAAAATTTGAACATATAATAATTTGATTGTTGAAAAGAAAAATTTTTATATTATAATCGATA
>JAKSUS010000183.1 GCA_024408745.1 Candidatus Gastranaerophilales bacterium
TCTTTAATTTCAGCAAATTCTTCCGCGCTATGAATAGCAGTATAACCAATTGCTTCCGCCTGTGCATCAGTTGTTATTTCATGCGTTGCATCAAATGCACCGACTGTATTATTTTCTTCCGGAGCCGGTGCTGATGCCATCATCATCCTCGGAGCAGAACGCAAAACAGGTGCGGGAACAACTTCTTCTTCAACCGGAGTTGCCTGTGAATTATCTTCGGGAATTACCTGCTGTGTATTTTGAGGTGCTGAATTTTGTGCGTTTTGATTTGCTGCCTGATATTGCGCCAACAAAGCTGCGTTTTCGCTCTTATAATCTTCCGGTGAACCAAAAATATAAATACTGTTATATTGCGTAGTATTCTTTTGATTATACAACTGATCGGTAAGTAGATCGATTTCAAGCTGCATAGCATGTCTTTCTGAAGCGGAATATGTTCCGTTTGCAGCCTGCACACTTAAATCTCTTATTCTTTGAGCAGTATCCTGCATTTTGGATAAAGAACCGTCGGCAGTACTTATAAGTGAACTACCGCTTTGCAGGTTATCTAATGCAACTCTGCTCCCTGAAATCTGCGTTTGTATGTTTTTTGATAAAGCAAGTATTGCAGGATTATCAGACGCATGGTTAATTTTGCAACCCGTAGCTAAACGCTCCAAAGTCTGCTGGAGAGTATTGTTTGCTTTCTTCATGCTGTTTTGCAATAATAAAGATGTTACATTAGATGAAATACTTGATATCATTATACTTGCCTTACCTTGACTAATGTCCGTATATAATCAAAAATAAGTTATTGAGTATATTTTTATACAAAGTTTTATAATGCTCTGTTTAATCCGTTAATGAACATTATAATGCTTGTCTGCCTCGACAAAACACAACACAATGTATCTATGGGTTGAAGAACATACTCCTTATTAAATTACCTTTTACTATTATAACATTTTCTCCAAAGCACTTCATCTGTTTGGGCGGGTTTTGCTAAGATTTTGTTACAATTTTTTTTTATGCTTTTTTACTTTGTTCTTCTTCGTAATACTTGGTTAACCCCGGAGCAATAGTATGGTCAGAAACCATGTGTCTGAATGTATATTGTGCTTTCGGAAGAAGATAAGCCAATGCGAATGAACAAATTGCAACGTTTGCAAGAATTGATGCTCTTTTCATATTTTTAGCTTTATTAATTAATTTTTCAGGATTTGCTGAATTTTTTAACGCTTCAATAAATTCTTTTAAATTTTTATTCAATAAAGAAATATCTTTTGTTTCAATGTATTTAAGAGGATTTCTTGCACCTTTTACAACATCAATAATGCCTGTTTGTTGTGCTGCTTGTAAAGTCAAGTTGCTGAATTTACCGCCGTTTTTAGCTAAATCTTTATCAATTAAGTCGATAATAGCGTTTTCGTTATTTTCGACAAATTCAACTGCTTTTTTAGATAAATCGCTATCTTTTGCGATTTTTACAAGATTATCCGTAAATTCTTTGTTTTGTAGGATTTTTGCATCTAAAGCGGTAGGAACTTTGCCTAATTTTTTAGTAAGTGCTTCTAAACCTTTAGCAACGTATTTTCCACCACAATATAATAAGAAAATGTAGCCTAATTCATTGATGGTTCTTTCGCAAGCTTCAAGGAAGTTTCTTGATGAACCTGCTCTGCCTGCCCAAATACCGCCATCAACCATCATCATATTTTTATCAGGATGAGTGAAGTATTTTGATAGACTTTCCAATTTACCGTGGAAGGAGAGGTTTGTTCTGTTTGCTTTACCCATAAATGTAGCAAATGCAGGTTTTGAATTGATAATATTTCCTTTATTTGCCTGTTGATTATGATAAGCTTTTTTCAATTCTTTTCTTTTTTGTATGCCAATCATTTTATGAGTAAATGCATAAACTGTTTTTGGTAAAATATAACCAACCAAAGCAATCGGAATAAGAGTACTAATTACAGACCTCTTTATAAATGTTGCTTTAAATGATTTTTTATCGTTTAAAATCTTTTTAACTTCAGGAATTAAATTAGTATCTTTAATGTTTTCAAGTTTTAATGCCTGAGGTGAATTTTCTTCTAATAATCTTATATCTGTTTTCGCTAATGCGTCTTTGCCATAGTCTTTTAATTGAGAGAAGTTATATTTTTTATTAGTGTATAATCTGTCAAATAAAACTTTTAATGCAGGAATACCGCCTAACCAAATTAATGAAGTAGCATTTGCTTCTATGAGTTTTTCTCTTGCCTCTAACTTCCCGAATTTTTTGGAAGTCTTTGAACCTTCTTTATATGCCATTGCGGTTCTGCCTACGGTTTCTATACCGTCTTTTGTAGCGATTGTCCACAAGGATGAATTATTGCCTAATGTTGAAAATATTGCGTTTACTATTGTCATTGTTTAAATTAATGAGCCTCCATAACTCAAGGTATTACAAACCCCAAATAAGATTTGAAATTCTAACTAACTTACGATTGATTTGAGTTATGTGTCGTCGGATATTATTCATTATTTAATTCTCCTTTTTACTTTTCTAATAAAACATGTAAAGATTAAAAATTGCTTTTTTAGTTTTAATTTGTAACATT
>JAKSUS010000184.1 GCA_024408745.1 Candidatus Gastranaerophilales bacterium
AAATCGGTTCAGGCTTAACAGGCGTTTTGTATGTTTTGGACGAACCGAGTATCGGGCTTCATCAGGTTAATAACGAGCAACTTTTAAAAACTCTTATAAGATTGAGAAATTTGGGTAATACTTTAATTGTTGTTGAGCATGACGAAGAAACAATCAGAATGGCTGATAAAATCATTGACATAGGACCAAAAGCAGGTGTGAACGGTGGAAAAATCGTTGCTCAAGGAAGTGTTGAAGATATTATTAATTCTAAAAATTCTATAACCGGAAAATATTTAAGCGGGCAAAAAGAAATTAAAATTCCAAAAACTCGCAGAGATGGCAACGGTGAATTTTTGCATATTACTGATGCTAATTTAAATAATTTAAAAAACATTTCTTTGGATATTCCTTTGGGTAAAATCACAACGGTTACAGGTGTAAGCGGTTCAGGCAAAAGCACATTGATTTTTGATATTTTAAATAAATATGCAATACACAAATTAAGAAAAAATGTTCCAAAGCCTCAGGGAGTAAGAGAAATTACAGGTTTTGAAAACATTGATAAAATCATTGATATTGACCAATCGCCTATCGGAAGAACCCCTCGCAGTAACCCTGCCACATACACAGGTGTTTTTGACCATATCAGAGAATTATTCGCACAAACTACCGAAGCTAAAACAAGAGGCTATAAACCCGGAAGATTTAGTTTTAACGTTAAAGGCGGAAGATGCGAAGCGTGCTCAGGCGACGGTATAACAAAAATTGAAATGAACTTTTTATCTGATATTTATATTCCTTGCGAAGTTTGTAAAGGCAAAAGATATAATTCCCAAACCTTGGAAGTTAAATATAAAGGCAAATCAATTGCAGATGTACTTGATATGACAGTAAAAGAAGCATTGGAATTTTTTGAAAACATCCCGCGAATTAAAACAAAACTTCAAACCTTAAATGATGTTGGGCTTGACTATATGAAACTCGGACAAAGTGCAACGACTTTATCCGGTGGCGAAGCACAAAGAGTAAAATTAGCATCAGAATTGAACAAACGAAATACAGGCAAAACGCTTTATCTTCTTGATGAACCGTCTGTTGGTTTGCATTGGTATGATTTAGATAAGTTAAACGATATTTTGCAAAAACTTGCAGATTTAGGTAACACAATTATCATAATTGAACACAATTTGGACTTAATTAAAACATCAGACTATATAATTGATTTAGGACCTGATGGCGGTGACAACGGCGGTTATATCGTTGCACAAGGCACTCCTGAGGAAGTTGCAAAAGTAAAAAAATCGTATACCGGACAATATTTAAAGAAAATATTAAAGTAAAATTTTATTATACGTTTTTTTGTTGTTTTACTTTTGCTTTATTAACAAAATTTGCAAGCATATCATTAGAAGCAGTTGGTTGTTTTTGTGGTTTATTTTCCGCAACAGCAGTTTGAGGTTGCAAATTCGGATTTACATATAATGCGTTGTTGTCTAAATCATTCATTGCCTGCATAATACCTATTCTGCCTGCTTTCTTTTGAATATTTGTAAGCCAGGAACAGAATGCATACGGAACACCAATCACAGCACCCAAAACAGGAATTCCGAATATTGCTGATGTATTAATTAATGTTTTATAAGTTTGATAGAAAGAATTACCTTTCTTACCCATCAAATGATTAATTGCAGGGACAGCTTCTTTTGGAAGTTTACCTTCTAACCTGCCATAAGCCAAAGCGCCTTCCCCGATTAATTTTCTAATCCACTTAGCAATGAATGTATCTTTTACAGTACCATTCCAGCCTTCCATAACTTTAGCGATAAATTCATTTGGAGTTTTTGGCATACTGCCTAAATTCATTACCAATTGCATTTGCTTCAATTCATTACTATTTTTAAGAATATCTACAGCCTCTTTCGTACATGAAGGTGATAAAACTTTATTGAAGGCTTTTTTCAAATCTTTATTTTTATTAATGATATTGTATGCTTTATCAACATACATACGCAAACCGGAGTCTTTTTTCAAACTCAGATTTGATAAAAATTTAATAACTCTGTGCCATGGGAATTTTCCTTTCCATATTGCAAAACCAAGTCCTGCTGAAGCGCCAAAGAATGCTAAAGTTCCGGCAGTACTTGCAAGTTGTTTACCTATTTCTGATGCAGCTTCCATATCTTCTGAATATCTTTGCGACATTTCATCCATTTTTTCAAATGACATAAATGCTTTATCCTGCAAATGTTTTGCTTCTTTTAATTGTTCATCAGTTACATTTACTTTTAAAAGTGCTTTATTTAATTTTTCTTTTTTTGAATAAATTTCTTTATTATATTTATCATATTCACGTTTATCTTTTATGTAAGTTCCAAGGTATTTAAAGTTTCCGCCGATTTTTTCAAAGAAACCTTTTTTAGTTTTCTTTCCTCTAATATGAGCAACACTATTCATTTCTTCATCAGTATAACTTCTTAAAATTTCAGGATTTTTTTGAATTTCTTGTCTTGCTTTATATCTTCCTACTCTTGATGCTTTTTTCTCAGCCGATAAACTCCATAATGAAACGCATATCGGGAATAACGCAGCAACTCC
>JAKSUS010000185.1 GCA_024408745.1 Candidatus Gastranaerophilales bacterium
GATTAATCAATAAAATGATATATAATAATATTAAATACAATTTAAGCACGTTTAACAACAACTTAACATAAAAAGAAAATTCTCACCACAAAAAACTTAAAAATCATACAAAATAGTTACATAAAATTTTGCAATTACATTTAATATTTGATATTCTTAATTTATAATAAATTTGTAATAAAATAGTTTAACAGGAGAAGAAATATGCCAATGAATATAACAGAAAAAATTTTTGCCGCACATTCTGGATTAGATGAAGTAAAAGCAGGTGATTTAATAACAGCAAAAGTTGATGTTACTTTGGCTAATGATATTACAGGTCCTGTTGCGATAAAAGAATTTAAAAAAATCGGTGTTGATAAAGTTTTTGACAAAACAAGAGTTGTTTTTGTTCCCGACCACTTTGTTCCAAACAAAGATATTAAATCAGCAGAGCAAGCTAAAATTTTAAGAGATTTTTCAAGAGAACAAGACTTGGAACATTATTTTGATGTCGGAAGAATGGGTATTGAACACGCTCTATTACCTGATAAAGGTATAGTCGGTGCAGGTGATTTAGTGATAGGTGCTGATAGTCATACTTGTACTTATGGTGCTTTAGGTGCTTTTTCAACAGGCGTCGGTTCAACAGACTTAGCCTGTGCAATGGCGTCAGGTGAAACCTGGTTTAAAGTTCCCGAAGCAATCAAAGTTGAATTTAACGGTAAATTAAATAAATGGGTCGGAGGTAAGGACCTTATTTTACATCTTATTGGCGACATCGGAGTTGACGGAGCTTTATATCAAACTTTGGAAATTACAGGTTCAACAATTTCCGAAATGCCAATGGACGGAAGATTTACCATTTGCAATATGGCAATTGAAGCCGGTGCAAAAAACGGCATTATTCCTCCTGATGCGATTACCGAAGAATATTTAAAAGGAAGAGCGCTAAGACCTTATAAATTCTATGAAAGCGATCCTGATGCAAACTATGTAAGAGTTTTAAAATATAATGTTGAAGACATTGAACCGACTGTTGCTTTCCCACATTTACCCGAAAATACAAAACCAATTTCACAAGTCGGTAATGTTAAGATTAATCAGGCAGTAATAGGAAGTTGCACAAACGGCAGACTTTCCGATTTAAAACTTGCAGCAGAAATTTTAAAAGGAAGAAAAGTCCATAAAGATGTAAGACTTATTGTTTTCCCCGGTACTCAGGATATTTATATGAAAGCGCTTGAACTCGGTTACATTCAGGACATCATTAAAGCAGAAGGTGCAGTTTCAACACCAACTTGCGGTCCATGTTTAGGCGGACACTGCGGAATTTTAGCGGCAGGCGAAAGGTCAATTTCTACTACAAACAGAAACTTTGTCGGCAGAATGGGACATGTTGACAGTGAAGTTTATCTTGCTAACCCTGCAATTGCTGCAGCAAGTGCAATTTTAGGAAGAATAGGTTCACCTGACGAGTTATAATTTATATATCATTTAATTTTTTTACATAAAACAAGTTATCAGAATATTGTTATTTGTTATATTTTAATTATTTTTATAATAATAAACGTTGGACAAAACTTCGTTTTGGATTTGTACTTTCTTGTTCTTTTTACTTTTTAGGGCGAATAAAAAGAACAAGAAAATACCAAAGAAAAAGAAAAATCACGCCCTGTACTGTTTAATTATTATGTTTATATGTAACATCAGATTATCGGCTTTCAGCCGATTTCAGTAAACAATTAACAAATAACAATAATACCAAAATGAGCCGAAGGCTCATAACAAATTCGTGCACGGCGTATTTTGTCCCAAAATACGCGCACATGTTTTCTTTGCGCCCCGTTTCTTTTGCGCCAAAAGAAATGGGGCAAAATCCAAAGTATGGCTATTAAACAATTGGCTCTGATAACTTGTTTTATTTAATTAATTGATTTATTATATATTCCATTTATCAATAACAAGTTTTTGCTTTAAAATAATATAATTTAAGGCTTCGTTAAATCTGTCAAATAAAGGTTTATCACTACTGCCATCACTTATAAATAACGGATCTGTTATATCTTTCCACATTATTTTTAAACTTGGTCTTTTTTCATTTCCGATGATGAGTTTAACATTATCCATTTCATCAACGGTTTTATATTTTTTTATAAAAATGTCAGTATCACCATGCCCGATACCAACCGAAGCAATATTTGATAAAAAACATTCTTTTTCGGTATCATTAGGAAATTCTATTTTTCCGAAACTTTGGTTATTTACTGAATTTATTTGCATATTTTATATCCCATTACTATATTAGCTTTTTACTTATTGCTAAATCTATAAGTTCATGAATAGTATCAAATAATTCTGATTTTTCCTTATTTTCATCTTTTAAATAATGAAAATTATTTGCAATAAATTTATCATTATGTTTAATTCCCATCAAATAATATGTACCATACCGACCTTTTTCTTTTTCTATAATTAAATCAGTATTTTCTGAATTACTTATACGCTTAAATTTATTTTTAAAATTATAACGATCATTTTTGCCAATTCCGGACGGAATAACATCTTTTATAATATATTGTTCCGCA
>JAKSUS010000186.1 GCA_024408745.1 Candidatus Gastranaerophilales bacterium
GATAATTTTTGAAGAAATTTTTTGAAAAATTTTTCAAAAAAAGGCATGCTTTTGTCATGGAGCATGTCATGGAAAAATATAAAAACATTTCTTTTTATATATATCTAAGCACTTCCGTTAAATTTTTATTATTAATAATTATAGTAGCTTCTTTTTTTAAAACTTCTTTTGCGCAAAATGCAACTTTTGTTGAAGCATATTGAAACATGCTTAAATCATTAGCGCCATCACCAACCGCCATAGTTTCATCTTTAGAGATATTTAAAATTTTTTGCAATTTATTTAACATGATGCCTTTTGAATTTGAAGTCATCATATCGCCGCCCACTAATCCGGTTAAAAAACCGCCTTTTTCATGCAAAAAATTGGCGAAATAAGCATCATATCCTAAAGTTTTTTGAGCGACTTCAACTGCACCGTCAAAACCACCACTAAAACAAACTGTTTTTATCCCCCTGTTTTTCAATTCTGATATTAACTCTTTTGCACCAGTCATATAAGGTAAATTATTAAAAACCTCATTTACATAAGATACAGGCGTACCTTTCAGCAAAGCAACTCTCGTTGTTAAACTTTCAAAAAAATCCAATTCGCCCTGCATTGCTCGGTCTGTTATATCTTTCAATTTAGCGCGCAAATCCGCATCCTGAGCAAGCAACTCAAGCGTTTCACCGTCCATTAAGGTTGAATCAAAATCAAAAACAGCAAGCTTAATACTCATAATTAATAATCTTGATTACCTTCGGGTTCTTCGTCGTTTAATGCTGCTAAATCTTCCTGATAACTTCCGTCAAAATCTGAAGGCAGTTTATCGCTATCAGGCCAAACAGTAAATTTATCAAATGAGCATTGATTTAAGTTTTGAGCAAGACTTAAATCAGAGTCAGATACATCTGCTTCCGACAAATCTGCTCCGCTCACATCAGCATCAGTAAAATCGCAATAAGAAATATTTGCATTGTTAAATTTTGTTCCGTTTAAAATGGCATTATTAAAAGCCACACCGCTTAATTCGGCTCTTGCAAATGTTGCACTTGTCAAATCACAATCTTCAAATGAAGAATTTGAAAAATTACTTTCTGAAAAATCACAACAAGTTAAATCTAAATCTTTAAATAAAGCGCCGTCTGCCTCTACAGATGCAAAATCAGCTTCAGTCAAATCTTCCGTACAATTTTTTATTTCTTCATTAAATTCGTCAATATTGCCATTTTTCAATAAATCAAATAAATTTTCAGCCATTATAATATCCTTATTGTATAATATTCATCTGCATCGCAACAAGAATTGCCTGCGTTCTGCTTTTTACGTTTAGTTTTTTAAATATTCTTGTCATGTGAGTTTTAACTGTTGCTGATTTGACACATAATTTTTGAGCAATGACCTCATTATTATTGCCCAAAGCAGCACATTTCAAAATGTCAATTTCTCTCTGCGAAAGAGGCACTATTGGTTTATCTGCATTGAGTTCGACATTAACTTTTTGAGATATGCTTTGCGTATCTGCTTTTTTAGCAATATTAACTCTTCTTAAAACCGCTTCAATTCTTGCAAGTAAATTCGGTAAAGAGAATGGTTTAACTATATAATCATCTGCACCAAACTTTAAACCAAAAATCTGTTTTTGCTCTGTATCAACGGCAGTAAGCATAATAACCGGTACAGATTCTAATTCCGGCTTAGTTCTTATGATTTTTAAAGTTTCAAAACCATCTAAGTTAGGCATCATTACATCTAAAATAATTAAATTAACGCCATGGTCTTTATCAGATAATATTTGTAGTGCCTGAAGTCCGTCAGAAGCAACAGCAACATCATAACCAAAAGTTGGTAAAACATCAGCCAAATATTTTGGATGATCATCAACTACTAATATTTTTGCTATTGAACCATTTATCATGCTATTATCTCCTATGCTTATTAAAATTATAACAGTATTTTATGATTTTGGGCAAGAGTGTATATAAAATTTTAAGTTGTATAATTAAATTATGTTTAACGAATTATATAAAATTAAATATTTTGAAAAAGACACATCAAACAGGTTAAAATTCAATGTCCTTCTTGATTTCATGGCTGATGTTGCAACTAAAAATGCTGATTTTTGCCACATCGGGTATAAAGATATTGTTAATAAAAATTATGCATGGTTTCTATTAAAATACACTTTTGAATTTTATAATTATCCCGAAAACTTAACAGAAATTAATATTTCTACTCAATCAAGAGGTGCAAATAAGCTTTTCGCTTATCGTGACTTTTTAATATCAGATAACGAAAATAACACATTGGGAAAAGTTTTCAGTATTTGGGGCTTAATAAATTTAGCCGATAAGAAAATGTTAAATTTGCATGATGTTTTTGGAAACTACATTTCTGATTTTCAAAAAGATGAAAATGATTTGATTTTTCAAAAAATACCACAAATTAATAACATCAATTATTCAAGAGAATTTAATGCTTTGTATTATGATATTGATATAAATCATCACGTTAATAATACTTGTCTTGTTCGCTGGGCATTAGA
>JAKSUS010000187.1 GCA_024408745.1 Candidatus Gastranaerophilales bacterium
TCTTCCACCAAAAATATTATATTTTAAAAAATATTTTTCAAAATAAAAATACCCGAAAAATTAATTTCAGGTATTTTTATAGTTTTAAATAATTTATGCTTGTGCGTAAACGCTAATTTGCTTTCTTGTTCTTCTGTGTTTTTCAAAAGTAACAACACCATCGCAAAGAGCAAATAATGTATAATCAGAACCTGTTCCTACATTTTCGCCTGCATGAAATTCAGAACCTCTTTGTCTTACAAGAATGTTTCCTGCTTTAACAAATTCGCCACCGAATTTTTTTACGCCTAATCGTTTACCTACACTGTCACGTCCGTTCTTGGTTGAACCGACACCTTTCTTATGTGCCATAATTTATATCTCCATTTTACTAATTATTCTTCTGTTTTATTTTCAGCTTTTGTTGCTGCTTTTTTGGTTGTTGTTTTTTTAGCAGTTGTTGCTTTTTTCGCAGTTGTTGTTTTTTTGGTTGCTGTTTTTTTAGCTTCTGCAGGTGTTGCTTCTGTTACTTCTACTTCTGCTTTTTTAGCAACTGCTTTTTCTGTAGTTTTTTTAGTTGAAGCTTTTTTTGTTGCAACTTTCTTTGTTGTTTTTACTTCTGCATTAACTTCGTCTTGAGGAATGTTTTCTTTTCCCGGGAATGATATTGAATCAATCATTACTCTTGAAAACATTTGTCTGTGACCTTGTTTTTTTCTGTAACCTTTTTTACATCTTTGTTTATAAACCAAAACTTTTTGGTTTTTGTTATTTAACATAACTGTTCCGGCAATTTTGGCACCTTCAACATAAGGTTGACCAACTAATGATTTATCGCCTGCAACAATCATGACAACTTTATCAAATTCAACTTTAGAATTTGCTTCAACTCCAAGATATTCTAAATCTACATATCTTCCTTCTTGTAACTGGTATTGTTTACCACAAGTTTCTACTATTGCTAACATTTTTGCGTCCTTTCGATTATGGTGGCTGTAGCTTTTTAAGCATTTAAGACAGCTTGACCCTTAAAACATTTATATATAATATGATACAACGACAAAATCTACTGTCAACATGCACCATTATAAAATTCTGAAAAATTTTCTTCTTACTTTTTTAATTCATTTATGCTATTATTGAGAAAAAGTTTCATATATTAAGGGGAAAATATGGCTGAATTCAGAAGATGGTATGATAACGATCCGGTTTTAAAAGAAGCATTAGAACTTTTATCTATGGCTACGGATGATGAAAAAGGTGAAGCATCAAAATTTTTATTGAATTTGCAATCTGATGTTGCAAAAGATGTTATAGAAACATTGTATGAACAAATTAAGGATTACCAGGTAAACGGAAATCGTTGGTATGATAATGATCCGGTCATGCTAAAAAGTATTGAATTATTAAGAGTTGCGCCTCCTAATGTTCAAAGAAAGGCCGCAAAAAAACTCCTGACAACATTGTTTAAAGACAGAACAAATTACGAAGATACTGAAAATGACCAATAAATTATCAGACATACAAAACATGTCGGACACAAGAGGAATTGAAATTCAAAAAGTTGGTGTTAAAGATGTTGAAGTTCCTTTGAGTGTGCAACGTAAAAATGCCGACAATCAGATAGTTAGTGCAAAAGCACGTTTGAGTGTGAGTTTACCGCATAATTATAAAGGTACTCACATGTCAAGATTTATTGAAATCTTATCCGATTGGGAAGATAAAAATCTTTTGGGTATTGATATTCGCGGTTGTTTGGTTGAAATGATTAACAAATTAAAAGCACAAAAAGCAGAAGTTAAATTTGAATTTAAGTATTTTATAGAGAAAACAGCACCTGTCAGTAAAATGAAATCTTTAATGGGTTATGATTGTTCATTCAAAGGTGTTTATAAAAATAATGGTGATTACAGATTTATTTTAGGGGTAAAAGTTCCTGTTACAACTCTTTGCCCTTGCAGTAAAGAAATTTCAGATTACGGTGCGCACAATCAAAGAGCAATAATTTCTGCAAATATCAGTTATGATGAAAGCAATATTATATGGCTTGAAGATTTAATTGATATGATTGAAAGTTGTGCAAGTTCACCTGTTTATCCGCTTTTAAAAAGGCAGGATGAAAAATTTGTAACTGAGCATGCTTACGACAATCCTAAATTTGTTGAAGATGTTTTGCGAGATGTTGTGTTAAAATTTAGAAAGCATGATGGGATTAATTGGTTTGAAGTAGAAATTGAATCAATAGAAAGTATCCATAATCATAGTGCTTGGGCATATCAGAAGGAAGATAAACTTTCTGCGGAGTAAAAAATCATGAAAAAAATATTATTTGATGCAAATTTTAAAAACAACAGATTTATGGAACAAATGCAATCAGCTATTTTTAAAGCATGCATGAAAATTTCATCTGATTATACCTTTAAAGGGTTATGTAATGAGAAGACTTTAGAGGAATTTCCGGAGAATGTTGATATTACAAGAATACCTTTTGGAAAATTCAATAATATATGGCAAAATACGGTAATAC
>JAKSUS010000188.1 GCA_024408745.1 Candidatus Gastranaerophilales bacterium
TAACAAAAAGAACCTGAAATAATCAGGTTCTTTTTTGATAAATATAAATAAATTAATTATTTACCAAGTTGAGCATTTACTTCATCAGCGAAATTGTCTTTTCTTTTTTCAAGACCTTCACCAAGAACAAATCTTTCGAACTTAACAATGTTCATTTTACCTTCGATTAATTGACCAACTGTTTGAGAAGGATCTTTAACAAAAGGTTGTTCTAACAAACATCTTTGAGCCATAAGTTTGTTATCTCTGCCTTCAACGATTTTTGCTCTGATTTCTTCAGGTTTTTTAGCTAAGTCTTCTTTACCCATTTCAATTCTTTTTTCTTCTTCAATTACATCTGAAGGAATTTCATTTCTTGAAACGAATTCAGGAGCGCTACTTGCAATATGTAAGCAAACATCTTTGGCTAAAACTTCATCTGCCTTATCTGTATTTAATAAAACAGCGATTTTTTTGTTGTGAACATAAGTTGCTAAGTTGCCTTCATATCTTACAAAACGACGAACTGTAATTTTTTCACCGATTGTAGCGATTTTTTCTTTAACTCTTTCTTCGATTGTTCTTCCGCAACCGCAAGCACATTGTGTAGCCATTAAATCTTCAACTGTTGCAGGATTAGCTTTAACAACAGTTTTTGCAACACCTTCAACTAATTCTTGAAAGTCTGCGTTTTTAGCAACGAAGTCAGTTTCACAGTTAACTTCAACAACTGCACCTACATTACCTTCAATGTAAGTATCAACAACACCTTCCGCAGCAATTCTGTTCATTTTCTTGTCTGCTGAAGCGATACCTTTTTGTCTTAAGTATTCTGCTGCTTTTTCTAAGTCACCGTTATTTTCTACAAGTGCTTTTTTTGCGTCAAGTATGCCTGCACCTGTTTTTTCTCTAAGTTCTTTTACTAATGATGCTGTAATTTCCATTATTATTTTCCTTCTTATTATTAATAACTATTCTGCAACTACTGGTTCTTCTTGAGTTTCGTTTTCCGCTTCAACTTCTGCTTTCGCTTTAGCCTTTTTGCTTTCAGCTTTTAGTTGCTTATCTGTTTTGCTTTCAATGTTTTGAGCATCTAATGCTTCTTTTAATTTTTTACCTTCAATAACTGCATCAGCAATTTTTGAAGTGATTAATTTAATTGAACGAATAGCATCGTCATTTGCAGGAATAACATAATCAATGTTATCAGGGTCAGAGTTTGTATCAACTATGCAAACAACAGGAATGTTCAATTTATTTGCTTCCTGAATAGCAATAATTTCTTTGTTTTGACCGATTACAAATAACATATCAGGCATGCCTCTCATTTCTTTAACACCGCCTAATGTGCTTTGTAATTTAACTAATTGTTTTGTTAAGTTAGCTGCTTCTTTTTTAGGTAATTTTTCAAAGTAGCCGTTTTCTTTTAAGTCTTCTAATTCTCTTAACTTGTTAATTCTTGCTCTGATAGTTTCAAAGTTTGTTAAAGTACCGCCTAACCATCTTCTGTTGATGTAGTAGCAACCTGCTTTTTCAGCTTCTTCTTTAACGATATCAACTGCTTGTTTTTTAGTACCAACAAAAACAACATTTTTACCTTTTGAAGCTAAAAGTTTAACAGCTTCGCATGCTTTTTCAAGCATTTCGGTAGTTTGTTCTAAGTTGATAATGTAAATTCCGTTTCTTTCGCCAAAAATATATTTTTTCATTTTTGGGTTCCAACGTTGTGTGTGGTGTCCGAAGTGTGCACCTGCCTCTAATAATTCTAACAATAATTCGTTTGGCATGATTTTCTCCTTTTTATATTTTTACTTAACTATACTCACGTATTATAAATGAACTTGGGATTAACCTTATTTATATTTAAGGCAGCGACAATGCTTAAAATCCGGAAAGTCCACATGCCGTTAATAACCGTGAACAATTATAATGTAGCATAAACATACTTTTTGTAAAGTTATTGCTATTTTTTAGAACCAATAAAACGAATATTTGTAAGAAAAATAATCATATTTAAAATTTTTGTAATAAAATAAAGTTATGCCGACATAGCTCAGCTGGTAGAGCAACCGATTCGTAATCGGTAGGTCGCAGGTTCAAATCCCGTTGTCGGCAGTCTTTATTTAAGAGGGGGTTTAGCCCTCTTCATTTTTTGTACCAAAAAATGAGCAGGTTTACCTAAGAATGATTTTTTACGCTTACGCTAAAAATCAATTCTTTGGCACCCGTCAAACTACGGCTCATCATTCGCCTTGTTTGTCGTGCAAATCCCGTTGTCGGCAAGTCTTTTAAAGCAGGCTTTTCAGCCTGTTTTTTATTGTGTAAAAATAGGGGTAAATTTTACCAATGTACCCACTTTTGTACACACTTGTAAAATTTTTTGTATAAAAAAATTATCAAAAATGATAACTATTATCCGTTGAAATTGTCAACGGAATTTGATATACTGTTATTACCAACGGGAAACGTTTCGGACGTTGCGATATTGGCTTCGGCATTTGTTCGCCCGTTGGCTTTTTTAT
>JAKSUS010000189.1 GCA_024408745.1 Candidatus Gastranaerophilales bacterium
AAATTTAGCAACTTTTAGTGCATTTTCTGAATGTTCTTTCATTCTTATATGCAAAGTTTCAAGTCCTTGAGCAATCAGGAATGCATTAAAAGGACTTATACAACCTCCCATATCTCTCAAAATACCTACTCTTGCTTTTGTTATAAATGCTGCATCTTTAAAGTTTTCAACATATTTTATTCCATGATAACTTTCATCAGGTTCGGTTAATTCCGGGAATTTGCCGTTAGCCCAGTTGAATTTACCGCTGTCAACAATAATTCCGCCCATTGAATTGCCATGACCGTTTAAAAATTTTGTTGCCGAATAAACAACGATGTCTGCACCAAATTCAATCGGTTTTAATAAAGCCGGTGTTGGAACGGTATTATCAATCATCAAAGGAATACCATGCCTGTGTGCAATTTCTGCAACTTTTTCAATATCAAAAATGTTGATTTTAGGATTTGCAATGCTTTCGCCTAAAATAAGTTTTGTTTTCGGGGTGATTGCTTTTTCAAAACCTTCAAAGTCATCAGGTTCGACAAAAGTTGTTTTAATTCCGTATTTTGGTAATGTATGATTTAAAAGTGTATAAGTTCCGCCGTAAACTGTTGTAGAACAAACTATTTCATCACCTTGAGAAGTTATATTTAAAATTGCATAAGTTATAGCAGACATGCCTGATGCCACAGCCAAAGCACCGACTCCACCGTCTAACATAGCCATTCTTTTTTCTAAAACTTCATTTGTCGGGTTATTTAATCTTGTATAAATATAACCTTCTTTTTCAAGAGTAAAAAGTTCTGCAGCATGTTTTGTATCATCAAAAGTGTAAGCAGTTGTCTGATAAATCGGTAAAGTGTTAGCATGCTTTTCTTTATCAATCGTTAAACCGCCATGAACCGCTATTGTTTTATCTCTCATACTTATAATTCCTTTCAAAATTACATATTCATACTCAATATAATAGCAAATTTTGCAGGTTTATACAAAATTAAAAATTGCAACAAGCACAAGTAACATGGCGAAACTTTTCACCTGTTCACCTTTAATCCGTAAACTGCTTATTGTTTTTGTGGTTTTCTTCCGCAACCTCTGATTTCGTCACAATAACCTTTAATTTCACATTTAGGAACTAAATAATCCTTTAACCATGGTTCTTCTTTAATAACCAAATCGCACATTTTTCTGACTAACGTTCTTATTTCTAATTGTGCATTTGTACAAAGTCTTAATTGTGCAAGGTGCATTAACTCTCTTAAATTTAAACTTACTATTAATGAACTTGTTGTCGCATTAGGCAAAACTGCTCTCGCATCTTCTGCGGGAATACCGTTTTCAATCATTTTGCCGTAAAACTCTGCAATTTTTTTCATCATATCTTTATAATCTTCATTAAGATTAGATTTTTCAATCGTTTTAGGAGTTGTGTATTCAAAATCACCCTTTTCTGTAACGTATCTTTGTGATTTTTGAGAAAATGACATGTGTCTGTGTCTGACAAGTTGATGAGTGCAAGCTCTTGAAACTCCGCTGACAGAAAAGACGAATTGACAATGTTCAACTGTGCTGTGATGTCCTGATTTTAAAACCTTTTTAACAAGATTAAGCATTTTTTCATCATCAGTAGCTTCTTCCCAAATATTTATCGGATACAAAGCACTATAACAAGTTCTGCACGCAACATAAATTGTTTTTAAAGTATGCTCGGGCTTACTTAACAAATCAACCATTGGGAATTTATTATCACTCATTTACTTCCTCTCCTCTTTATTGAAAACACACGTATAAACAGTTTGAGTAAAAACGACTCACATTAAAGCGAGTCGTTTTTAAATGTGAACTATTTTTTTGCTTGTTGATATCTTTTTTTGAATTTTTCAACTCTACCTTCGGTATCAACGATTTTTTGTTGTCCTGTAAATAACGGGTGGCAAGCGTTACAAATTTCAACTCTTAAGTTTTCTTCTGTTGAACCTGCTTCAATTTCGTTACCACATACACATTTAATTTTTACTTTTTTATATTCTGGATGTATTCCGTCTTTCATTTTTGCGTCCTTTCTGTTTTCCTCTTTTTCTTTTATATTAACACAAAAATATATTTTTCAACATGTATATTAAGATTTTTTGCTTTTAGTAAAGCATTATCGTTAATTTCCTGATTATTTCATCGTCTGCAAAATTCTTTTATAAGTTTTCAGTTCGTTATAAGTTAAGCCATGGTTTTCAAGATAATAACAAAGTGCTTTTAGATATGCTCTTGCCGTATCGACACTTGTAAAACAAGGGGTTGAAAACATTTCGGCAATTGTTCTTATCAAAAATCCTCTGTTTTGTGAACCGACTCTTGCACCATGTCCTCTGGTTGTCGGGGTATTAATTACAAAACTCAAGCGTCTTAACTTCATATCTTCCTGAATTTTCTTCAAATCAAAGTTTTCGATTTCTTTTGAAATAATTCCGTGTTCCTTGAGATATTTAT